>JAMORN010000313.1 GCA_027063545.1 bacterium
CTCCTAAAAATAGTCCTGTTATAGGGCATCCTAAAATAGTTCATACACCTCATTTAGGTGCATCTACAATTGAGGCACAAAAAAATGTAGCTATCCAAGTTGCAGAACAAATGGTTGATGCCTTATTAGGAAAGGCTATAATAAATGCTGTTAATCTTCCTTCGTTAGACAAAGAAAAGTATCAAAAATTAAAACCTTTTATAGAATTAGGTGAAAAGCTTGCAAAGGTTGCTACAACCTTAAATGAAGGTCAGTTAGAAAAAATTGAGGTAGTTTTTGAGGGAGATTTTGGAACTGATAAATTTGAACCAGTTATAAATGCTGTATTGAATGGAATTTTATCTAGAATGGTAGAAGGTCAAATAAATTACGTGAATGCTCCTATTTTAGCAAAAGAAAGGGGAATAAGCGTAGAGGTTATAACAAAGCCTGAAGTAGAGGATTATGCTGTTTTATTAACAGTTAATTACTATACTGATAAAGGTAAGACAAGTGTTTCTGGAACACTATATAGAAAGAATGATCAAAGAATTGTTAAGATTGATGATTATCATTTTGATGCTATTGCTGAAGGACATATTTTTATTTATAAAAATGAAGATAAACCAGGAAAAATTGGTATTGTAGGAACAATTTTAGCTGAAGCTGGAATAAATATTGCTCAGATGTTTTTATCTAGAACAAAGCCTGGTGGAACAGCTATGACTATAATGAATGTAGATCAAGAAGTACCTCAAGAAGTTATAGATAAAATTTTTTCATATCCAGGTTTTATAGACATTAAACAGATAAAGTTATAATGTAATAAAAATAAAAAGCCCTCCCTGGGGGAGGGCTTAATTAAAAATTATTCATTATTTTCTATCTTAACAGCTGTACCTTTAACTTCATAACCTTTAAATTCTTCAAAAGGAGAAGATGTTTTTATATAATATATTCGAGTATTTATTAATAAATTATAATCAGGACCGGCTTGTTCTAATGCCTTATCAATAGCTTCTCTTATATAATCTTTTGTATCACCAGAAGTCAAATCTTTTTGTGTAAATGAGAATAAACAAAATTTTTTAGTTGTTACTCCTACTCTTGCCTTTACTTCTACAGGATCTTTATACTTAATAGGAACATTTTTAGATGATACTATTGTAAATTCACCCACCGTTTCCTTTTCTAAAACTTTAGTACAATGAAGTAATATTATAGGTATAAACAATAAAACAAAAATCCCTTCCTTATAGGAATTATTTAATAAGGAAGGGATTTTTATAATGGGGTTTAAAATTATTATTGAATAAGTTCTTTCGCTAAAGGTATTATTCCTTCTTCTCTAATTCTACTCACATCTAACTTTATATATCCATCATAGTAGTTAAAGTAATTCTTATATTGTTCATATTCTTCCATTCCTTTTTCTACTAATTCTGAAAAGTTATCTGTACTTCCCATAAGAGTTGTTTCTATTGCTGTTATACTTGTATGAGCAGAATCATTATAAAATCCTACAAAAGCATGTCCAGGAATCAAGAAAATTATTGGATCAATACCTATATTTTCTAAAGCAGAAGCCCAAAGAAGGGTCCCATCTATACAGTTTGCTTCTCCTAACTCTAAAACTTCCTCTGGAAGTCTTATTCTTTGAGTGTTTTCATTAGGAAAACTTATGGTTGAAGAAGAATAGTTAATATCATAAGTTTTTAAAGCATTAAATATTGCTCTTGCCTGTAAATAAACATCATTTACAACGTGAACTGTAGCTTTAATAGAATTATCAAGACTTGTAATTGTAAAAGCATTAGGATCTCCATTATTTCCTAAATCTTTTAAGCTTCCTTTTTCTGTGGAACCTAAATAATCATTAGCATCATAATCAATATCATAAACTTTGATGTAAATATAATCATCTTTATTAAATAAATGATAATTTATAGAGAGAGAAATTGGAAAATAATAAGAATTAACATCAGAATATTCCCCAGAACTCTTTACAAAGTGACCATTAATATATACATCAAAATCTATATCAGCATTTCCTCCAAAAGGATCCTGATTATAATAAGGTGCTTTATCTAAAGTGATATATGTAATATAATATACATCTATTCCTTGGTATCCTAGGAGAATGTTCTTTGGATGATAATTAACTGCTTTGCTTATTAATTCTTCTACTTTATCATTATGAGGCATTACAAATTTTACTAAATATTTTGTCATATCATGAGTTACTCTCTCAGCATCTTTTAGAGAAAATGTAAAGTAATCCTTTGCTAATAGTTGAATTTTATATGTATTATTTATTACATATCTTTCTACTCCCGAGGTATCTATGTAAGATACCATAACATCATAAAGTGCTGTTTTTGTTTCTTCTAGATTTTCAATGGTAGTTTCATCAAATATTGGATTAAAATATAATAAAGTAGAAGAAGAAGGTTGTAAAGTTAAAGTCTTTTTTTATCCTAATGAATATCCTTTAATTTCAGAATAAACAGAAAAATTAAGAGGAATATTTGAATTATTTATTATTTCTATTTTTAAAGTTTTAAACTCATCAGTAGATATTCCATTTAATAAATAAGGTGGTATTTGCTCCGCTATGGATACATCGCCAGACACATTAATAAATACTTTATTCTCTTCATCATTCTCAGAACTATTACTAAGAGTGTTTTCTTCTTGATTATCTTCTTTATTATTATCATCATAATAAAAACTAGAATCTTGAGAGTAATCTGATTCTTCCCCAAAACTTGTAGGTGAATCACTTGAACATTGGAATAATCCTAACCCTATAATTAATACAGTAATACCCCATTTCCATAATTTTTTCATTTATCCTCCCTCCTTTTTTAATTTTTTATAATTTTATCCCAAATTCCCCCCTAATTCTTCTAAAATTTAATCTAAAAAAAAAGATTTGTCAAGATTTTTTTGATTATTTTTTAGAAATTTTTATGAATCAAATTTTATTTAGAAAATAAAAAAAACCTTCTCCCCAGAGAGGAGAGAAGGCTTTTAAATTTTTATATAGAAAAAAATATTAAAAAATTCTTATTCTTTACCCTCAGGATTTGCAAAATATACCCATTTTTTATCAGCTCCATCATACTTTAACTTTGTATGACATTTAGGACATTCAGTAGCAGTATATGGAACTGTATCATAACAGTTAGGGCAAATCTTTATAGAAATATTAAATCCATGCCCTTTACAGTATTTACAACTACCAGTGCCATTACAAAAAGAACATTTACCAGTTCCATTACAAGAGGAACATTTACCAGTTCCATTGCATTCAATACATTTACCAGGACTTTTCTTTAAACCTTTTAACATTTTAGATATTTCCCAATATCCAGGATATCCTAATTTAAGTAGTTTTTTGTACTTTTCTTTATCAATTTTACCTTGTTTAACCTTCTTTTTAAATAATTCAGTTTCCATAGCACATTCAGGACAAAACATTTTTCTTCCACGAGGATCTATCCCGGTTGTTTTACAATATTTACAAGGAATAGGTTCTTCTCCAGGATTTTTTGCAGGTAAAAATCCAACTCCATGACATTTTGGGCAAGGCGCAGGTATTACACCTTTACCTTTACATGTCGGACAATTACCTGTTCCTTGACAGTAATCACATTTTCCAGTTCCATCACAACTTTGACAGACACCAGTACCATGGCAAGCAATACAAGTCCCTTCTCCATTACAATATTCACATTTTAATTTAATAGGTTCTTTAGCAGAACTACAGCTAGATATACTAACAGATATAGAGCCTAAAAATAATAATAAAAAACCACTAATAATTACAGTAGATAATATTTTTTTCATAACTCAACTCCTTGAGTTTTTTTGTTTAAAATTTCTTTTCATCTAAGTGATCGTATTTAATTTTTGCTCCACATTTAGGGCATTTAGTTGCACTATACTTTAATTCTGTACCACATACAGGGCACCACTTTCTTTCCAATGAATGTCCACTACCTTTACAAGCTGGACATTTTCCTGTTCCATGACAATATTCACACCATTGTTTCTTTCCATGACACATTGGACATACACCAGTTCCATTACATTGAGAACAAGGTTCATATATTGGATCTTTAGCACAACCAATTGTTAATGTTGATATCAATAACATGGAAAAGAATAACAAACTCAAAAATTTAAAAGTTTTAACAATTTTTTGCATCTTCAACTCCTACTTTCTATTTATATTTATTCGCTTAAATAACCCATCTTTTAACATAAAAAAATAATAATATTTTTATCATAGAAAAAAGTTTTTTTAATTTTTTTAACATAAAAATATTATTTTTCTATAAAAATTTTAATTCTTTTTAGCTTATGAATAGTTTTAAATTAAAAGCTCCTTATCCTCCAGCTGGGGATCAACCTTATGCTATAGAAAAATTACTATCGTTATTGGAAAAAGGAGAAAGGTATATAACATTGTTAGGAGCAACTGGTACAGGAAAAACATATACAATAGCTCATGTTATAGAAAAATATAATAAACCAACTTTAGTAATTTCTCACAATAAAACCCTTGCATATCAATTATACAATGAATTAAAATCCTATTTTCCAGAAAATGCTGTTGAATATTTTGTTTCTTATTATGATTATTATCAACCAGAGGCTTATTTGCCAGAAACAGATACATATATAGAAAAAGAGACAGCTATAAATGATTTGATTGATAGATTAAGATTAAAAGCCACATCTTCCTTAATAATGAGAAGAGATGTTATTGTTGTAGCAAGTGTCTCTTGTATTTATGGTCTTGGTTCTCCAGAACTTTATAAACAATTTATGTTAGTTTTAGAAAAAGAAAAGGAATATAATATTCGGGAGATTCTATCCCAACTTGTTGATATGCAATATCAAAGAAAAGATTTTGGCTATGATAGAGGAACATTTGTAATAAAAGGTGATATTGTAGAGATTTTTCCAGCTTATGAAGAAATAGGGATAAGATTAACATTTTGGGGAGATTTCTTAGAAGATATAGAGATATTTGAACCCTTAACAAATTATACTATAGAAAAAGTAGATAAGATTCCTATATTTCCAGCAAAACATTTTATGACAAATAGGGATACTCTTGAGGATATTTTACAAAAAATAGAAATAGACTTAAAAGAAAGGGTTGCTGAATTATTAAAACAGGGAAAAGTTTTAGAGGCTCAAAGGTTAGAATCTAGAACGAGATATGATATTGAAATGATAAGAGAAATAGGATATTGTAATGGAATAGAAAATTACTCTAGATACTTTGATGGAAGAAAACCAGGGGAGCCACCAGCAACATTAATAGATTTTTTTCCTAAAGATTTTTTGATGATAATAGATGAGTCTCATGTTACCATACCTCAAATTAGAGGAATGTATAATGGAGATACATCCCGGAAACAAACTTTAGTTGAATATGGATTTAGACTACCCGCAGCGTTAGATAATAGACCTTTAAAATTTGATGAATTTTTATCAAAAATAAGTCAGGTTATTTTTGTCTCTGCTACTCCTGGGGACTGGGAACTCAAAATGAGTGGTAATAATGTTGTTGAACAAATAAATAGACCTACAGGTCTTTTAGACCCAGAGATAGAAGTAAGGCCAACCTATAATCAGATAGATGATTTAATTTCTGAGATTAATAACACAATAAAAAATGGAGATAAAGTAATAGTTATTACATTAACCAAAAAGATGGCAGAAGACTTAACAGAATATTTAACAAATATGGGTATAAGGGCAAAGTATTTACATTCTGAATTAGATACTGTAGAAAGAAGTGAAATTATTGAAGATTTAAAAAATGATAATTTTGATGTTATTGTTGGTATAAATTTATTAAGGGAGGGAATAGATTTACCAATAGTTAGCTTAGTTGCTATTTTAGATGCAGATAAAGAAGGCTTTTTAAGAAGTGAGACTTCTTTAATTCAAATTATTGGAAGAGCTGCTAGACATGAAAATGGTAGGGTAATATTATATGCGGATAGGATAACTCGTTCAATGAAAAAGGCTATCGATGAAACAAATAGAAGAAGAAAAATTCAAATAGAATTTAATAAAAAATATAATATTACTCCTAAGAGTATTAAGGTGAAAAAATTTACATCATTAAGTGATATGGCAGAAGACATGGGTATACTAAGTACGTCTAAAAAAGAATATGAAGTTGTTTTAGATAAAAATATAGAGGATGAGGTAAAAAATATTTTAAAGCTACCAAAAAAAGAAATTAAATTAAGAATAAAAGAGTATGAGAAAAAAATGCTTAAAGCTTCAGAAAAGTTAGAGTTTGAAAAAGCAGCCTATTATAGAGATATAATAAGAAAATTAAAGGAGAATTTATGAAAATTATTATTAATGATTTTAACGAATTAAGTAAAAATTTAATACAAAAGATAAATAAATATTCAGAGGTTATTATCTTTTCATCTAAAGAAAAAGATATAGATTTTATTGATGATTATAATGTTATAGGTTATGATTATGAGTTTGAAAATATAAAAAATATAGCTACAGATATAGATTTTTCTAAAAAAGGAGATTTTTATTTTATTGGTTTATCAAATAATAATGAAAAAAATATTTTAGATTATTTAATCTCAAAGCATTTGGGAGTATCAAATAATATAATTTTATTAAGTCATGATTATTTAAAAGAAACTTTAGACCTTATCTTAGAAAAAAAAGAAGAATATATATTCCCAATATTTTCAAAAGAAGTTTTAGTAAATGAAATATTAAACCTTATAGTTTATGATACATTTAAAATTGTTTTTTTTGATGATATAGTTATCATTGGTAAGTATATGTTAAATAAATTTTTGGATGGACTAACAATAGACACTTTGGTGGCAATAGACCCAGATATAAATTTTAGAATATTATTTATAGAGAGAAATGATAAAATATTTTTTGTTAGAGGACAAGATCAACTTAAACTTAACGATAAATTATATATAATTACATACAAGGAAAATTTAAAAAAGGTAATTAATATTTTTTCAGAAGAGACAGAATATATAGAAAATAATGAAATTCTTTCTGATGAAGAAATAGAAGAGAAAAAGAAAAAGAAGAAAAATATTATCTTTATTGGTAATGAAAAATTGATAATGAATATTGTTACAAAACTTAATTACAAGGAGTTTAATATAACAATATTAACAAAAAATCCTGCATCTTTTGATAAATATGGAGAAAAGACTAAAGGATTAAATATATATAAATATAATCTGAAAGAGCTTCAAGATATTGAAAAGTATATTGAAGGAAATGATATAATTGTAAATTTGAGTAATAATGATGAAAATAATATAATGTTTTCCATTATTGCCAGAGAATTAGGTATTAAAAAAATAATATCTCTAGTAAATAATCCTAATTTTAAGAGAATTTACTCAAAATTGGGAATAGATTGTATTATAAATGAAAATGATATTATAGTAAAACATATTATTAAAAGGATAAAAGGTGGTGATCTCATAAATGTATCAAATCTTAGAGATGATATAATAATCACAGAGGTAACAATAGAAAACGAAAAGATTGAAAATATGAAAATAAAAGATTTGAAACTACCTAAAGATGTAATAATAGTATCAATAATAAGAGATAAAAAAATAATAATTCCTAAAGGATCTACTATTTTAAAAAAAGGAGATTTAGTTAGAATATTAAGTTATGAGAAGACAATATCAAAGGTAGAAAATTTGTTTAAAGGTAATAAATTTTTGAATATTTTTTGAAAATAATATAAGGAGAAAAATAATGGGAAAAAAATTTAGGTTGGGAGTTTTAGCAAGTGGTGGTGGCTCAAATTTTGAAGCAATTGTAAAAAGGTCTTTAGAGGGATATATTAAAAGCAAAGTAGTTGTATTAATAGTTAATAATAAAGACGCGTATGCCATTGAAAGAGCTAAAAAATATAATATACCTTATCATTATATTTCTTCTAAAACAGAAGGTTCCCATGAAAAAGCTATGGAAAAAATAACAAAAGTTTTAAAAGATTATAACGTAGATTTAGTTATTTTAGCAGGATATATGAAAAAAATACTTCCCCCTCTTTTAACTGAATATAAAAATAGAATATTAAATATTCATCCAGCTTTACTACCCAAATATGGAGGAAAAGGTTATTATGGGTTAAATGTTCATAAAAAAGTCTTAGAAAATAATGAGAAGGAAACAGGTCCTACAGTACATCTTGTAGATGAAATATATGATCATGGTAAAATTTTAGGACAATATAAATTAAATATTATTCCAGGACTTACTCCAGAAGAACTACAGCAAAGAGTGCTAGAATTAGAACATCTATTATATTCTAGGGTTATAAAAGATATAGAAGAAGGATATATAATCCTAGATGAATAGTATTTTTTAATCTTTAAATATTAAAATTAGGAAGAAAAGGAGGTTATTCGAATGAAATTAGGAGTAAAAGAAGTTAATATTAAAGAGGCAAAATTATTTTCAAAGGGAAAAGTTAGAGAAATTTATGATGATGGAGATTCCTTAATAATGATTGCAACAGATAGAATATCAGCATTTGATGTTATTTTGCCAGATCCAATACCAGGAAAAGGAATTGTATTAACCCAGATTTCTATCTTTTGGTTTGATTTTTTAAAGGATATTGTTCCTAATCATTTTATTACAGATAGAATAGAAGAAATGGGGGAACCATATATAAATTATAAAGATATTATAGAGTATAGGACTATTAAAGTCAAAAAATTAAAAAGATTAGATGTAGAATGTATTGTTAGAGGATATATAGAAGGATCAGGATGGAAGGATTATCAAAAGACAGGTATGGTATCAGGTATAAAATTACCTCCAGGATTAAAAAGAGGAGATAAACTACCAGAGCCAATTTTTACCCCATCAACAAAAGCCGAAGAAGGACATGATGAAAATATAACATTTGATCAAATGAAGGATATTGTAGGATCAGAATTAGCAGAGAAAATAAAAGATGTTAGTATACGGCTTTATGAAAAGGCAAGGGATTATGCTTTAGAAAGAGGAATTATAATTGCTGATACAAAGTTTGAATTCGGATTAGATGAAAATGGAGAGTTAGTATTAATAGATGAGGTATTAACACCTGACTCATCAAGATTTTGGCCTTTAGATGAATATAAACCAGGACAACCTCAAAAAAGTTTTGATAAGCAGTATGTTAGAGATTATTTAGAAGAAATTAAGTGGAATAAAACACCACCAGCTCCTACCTTACCAGAGGATGTTATAAAAAATACGATAGAAAAGTATAAGGAAGCTTACAACAAATTAACAGGGAGAACTCTAAGTTTTTAGGGTTCTCCTTTATTTTTATTAAATTTCTTTTAGATGATATTTAAAAGTTTATAGGATTATCTTCAGATTGAGAGTTAATTCTTTCTTTTTCAATTAACCAAGGGTTTGAAGATTTCTTTAAATTCTCTGGTAAATGGATATCACATGTATCTACAGGCTGGGTTCCTATTATAAAAGGCACGTGATAATATATTTTAGGACAAACTTTTAATCTTGCTAATTTTCCACTTTGAGTACATATATTTCTGTATGTAATTCCTCTAGGTGTTTTAAAATTAACTACTTCTTTATCTTTATGAGCTAATTTCATATACTCTATCCAGATAGGTAATGCTGTAGATGCTCCAGTTTTATGATCCCCTAATTTACGTTTTATATCAGTACCAACCCAGGCTCCCGCTGTAATTATAGGAGTAAATCCTATAAACCATGTATCAGTATAATTATTTGTTGTTCCTGTTTTACCACCACAAGGGTAGTAAAATTTTGATTGTATTATTCTATATCCTGTACCCCTTCTGACAACATTTTCTAATAGAGTTATCATAATATAAGAAACATCTTCAGGTAGTACTCTTTTAGATTCTTCTGTATGTTGATATATTACATTACCACTATTATCTTCAATACGTTCTATATAATAAGGCTTAATTAATATCCCATAATTAGGAAAAACAGAATAAGCTTTTACTAGATCCCATAATCTAACTTCAAAAACTCCCAAGGCTAATGCCGGTACTTCTATATAATTAGACTTTAAACCTAATTTATTAGCATATTCGATAACATTTTTGTATCCAACTTTGTTTAAAAGATATATGGTAGCTAAGTTTAAAGAGTGGGCTAAAGCATCCATTAAAAGTACAGGTCCTAAAAATTTCTCTTCATAATTATGAGGCCTCCAATCATCTTCATCTTTATTTTGAGATGGTATAACAATTGGTTGATCTAAAAGTATTGAACTAGGAGTAAATCCTTGGGATATTGCTGTAAGATAAATAATAGGCTTAAAAGATGAGCCAGGTTGCCTTCTTGCAAAGACTCTATTATATTCACTTTCCTCAAAATTTCTTCCTCCAATCATTACCCTTACAGCTCCAGAATTATTATCTATAGCTAAAAATGCTCCTTGTACACTTACTAGTGTATCTTCTCTAGGTATCCATTTCAATTTATTTGCCCATCTGGCTAATATTGTATCCATATTTTGAAATAAGCTATCTTTAGGGATATTTTTATACTCCTTAGGCGCAATTTTATCCCATCTGTATTTTAAGTATTTATTAAAGAATGCTATATTCATTTCTCTTTGATAT
Source organism: bacterium (assembly GCA_027063545.1). GTDB lineage: Bacteria > JAMORN01 > JAMORN01 > JAMORN01 > JAMORN01 > JAMORN01. Next base: position 10,662 of record JAMORN010000313.1, read on the forward strand.
TTCATTATATATTTATGAAAGATTTTTTCTAAAGAATCCTGTTCTTGACTAACTAATGTAGTATATATCCTCAATCCTCCTGTATAAAGCATTTTTTCTCCAAATTTTCTAACAACAAACTTTCTTACTTCTTCAACGAAATAAGGAGCAATATTTTGAGTTGTTTTGAAAGGATGAATTTCAATAGGTTTATTTTTCAATTCTTCATATTCTGTTTTAGAAATAATATCAGTCTCATACATTTTTTTGAGTATAATATTTCTTCTTTTTTTAGCATTTTCAGGGTGTTTATCCGGTCTATATTTCTCAGGGGCTCTAAGCATAGCTATAAAAATAGCAGCCTCATCAGGAGTTAATTCCCATACATTTTTAGAGAAGTATCTTTGGCTAGCAGCTTGAACCCCATACGCTCCTCCGCCCAAATATACTTGATTTAGGTAAAATTGTAATATTTCTTTTTTTGTATATGTTTTTTCAAGCATTATAGCAGTAATTATTTCTTTGATTTTTCTTGGAATTCTTTTTTCAAAACCAATAGTAGAAGTAAATAAATTTCTTGCTAATTGTTGAGTTATAGTAGAACCACCATGAGTTTTACCATGTAGAATATCAACTATAACAGATCTAAGGATACCATTTATAAGATCAATACCATGATGTTTATAAAAATTTTTATCCTCTGTAGCAATAAGTCCATTTATTAAGAAATCAGGTATACTATCTAATGGAACAACAATTCTTTTTTGAATATAATATTCTTTAATTACATTTCCATCTCTATCGTACACTTTTGTGACCAAAGCTGGTTTTATTTTTTCTAATTCTTCAAATGAAGGAATAAATTTATAATAATACAAAATTACAGCAATAGTAACTCCTAATAAAAAGCCAAATATAGCACTATTTACAAAAAAAGCTATTTTAAAAAATTTTTTCCAATCTTTCATAATTATTTTTCCTTTTATATTAAAAATTAAAATATATTTTTTTTAATTAAAATTATAATTCTTATTTTTGTTAAACAAGGAGATTAAAATATGAAAGATCTAAAAGAGTATTTTAATCTTTTATTGGATTTTCCATTTCACCCTGAAAATGTTTATCAAAAATTAAAGTTAGAATATGATTTAGAAAAAGTTAATATATGTTTTTTTATAGTATTAGGTTCCATTTTTTTGTTTTTTAATATTATTTCTAGACAGGAAACTTTTATTCACTACTATGAGGTATTTAAAGAAAATTTTGATAGTTCTAATTTTTTAATTACCAATTATTTATTGAATAGTAAAATTTTTACTTTACTTATTACAGCTCCTATTTCATTTATATTATCAACTTTTACTTTATGGATTTTTTCAAAGATACTAATAAAAGAGGTTAAGTTCAAACATATAGTAATTTTTGAAGGATTAAGCTCGTTTGTATATATGTTCAGTTATGTATTATCTAATCCAATTATTACTTTTATAATTGTAATTGGTAAATTTGTGTATTTATATAAAGGTTATAGGATATTTTATAATACTAGTATATTGAGATTTATCTCAATATTTTTACTGCAATTTATATTGAATCTAATATTTATTATACTTTTAATAATAATGTTTTTGTTATTGGTGGCTTTAATTTTATAAAAATATGAAAAAAATAGTTTTTATTACAGGAGAAAAGTCAGGAGAAAATATAATTTTTCCTATTATAGAAAAATTGTTACATATTCATGAAGATATAACGTTTTATGGAGTTTTTTCAAAGAGAGTTATAAATAAAGAGTTATTTAAAGATAGACTTTTTTTGATAGAAGAAAGAAAAAAATTAAATGTAATGGGCTTTATTGAAGTTTTATTAAAGGCTATAGATATTTATAAAGTATATAATAAAATAATAAATGCTATATATGAAATAAATCCAGACTTATTAATTTTAGTTGATTTTCCTGATTTTAATTTGAAAATAGCAAAAGCTATAAAGAAAAAAAATAAAAATATTAAAATACTTTATTTTGTATCCCCTCAAATATGGGCATGGAGATTTAGTAGAATAGATATTATAAAAAAATATGTGGATTTTTTATTATGTATTTGGCCCTTTGAGGAAGAGATCTATAAAAATAATGGATATTATAATGTAAAATATATAGGTAATCCGATAGCCTTTAATACATATCAAAAATTAAAAGAATTAGAAAAAATAGAAAAACACCAAAAAAGAGTAATAACATTTTTTCCAGGATCTAGAGTTCAAGAAGTAAATAGGATTTTACCTGATTTTATGAAAATAATAGAACGAATAGACAAAACAGAAAAAATTGATGTTTTTTATATAAGCAAAGTAAAAGAAATTCCTACAAAAATATATTTAAATATATTAGATAACTGTTTAAAGGAAGAAAAAATAAAAGGAAAAATAGAAATCGTAGAGAAGGAGCCAATTTATCTTATGTATATATCTGATTTTTTATTTTTGAAAAGTGGTTCTAATAATATAGAAGCATTAATTCTTGAGAAACCATTTATAGTTTTTTATAAAACTTCCTATTTAAATTATATTATAGCTAAGATTATGATAAATAAAGAGTTAAAATATATATCTCCGGTAAATATAGCTACAAATAAATCTTTAGTACCTGAATTTATTCAGAATTATGACTTAGATAAAGTCTTGGAAACATACTTTTATTTAAACAAATCTAGAGAAAATTTTATATTTTTATTTAAAGAATTGAAGAAAGAATTATTAAAAAAGAATTATATAGAGGAATCTATAATGCAGATAGAAGAAATGTTATATAACAAAGGAAGTAAAAATGTTAAAGTATAAAATTCAAGGACCAACAAAATTAAAAGGTGAAGTAACAATTTCTGGGGCAAAAAATTCTATTCTTGCTCTAATGGCTGCTACTTTATTAGCAAGAGATGAATTTGTAATCCATAATGTTCCAGTATTAAGAGACATAGTAACAATGCAAAAAGTTCTGGAGGTTATAGGAGCTAAAGTAAGAAGAGAAGGTTCAAGCCTTTATATAGATACGAGAGGAGTTAATAATTATGAAGCTCCATATGAATTAGTAAGTCAAATGAGAGCTTCTATTTATGTTTTAGGACCTCTTTTAGCTAGATATGGAGAATGTAAGGTTTCTATGCCCGGCGGTTGTGCTTGGGGACCAAGACCTATAAATTTTCATATAGATGCAATGAAAAAACTTGGTGCAGAGATAAGTGTAGAGTTTGGTTTTATTCAGGCTAAAGCTTCTAAATTAAGGGGGGAACATATTATTTTTGATTTTGTTTCTGTTGGAGCAACAGCAAATACTATGATGGCAGCTACGTTAGCAGAGGGTACAACTATTATAGATAATGCTGCTAGTGAACCAGAAATTGTAGATTTGGTTAACTTTTTAAGAAAAATGGGAGCAAAGATAAAAGGTGAGGGAACAAGAACAATAGTTGTGGAAGGTGTTGAAAATTTACATGGTGTTGAATATACTGCTATTCCAGATAGAATTGAGGCGGGGACTTTTCTTGTAGCAGGATTTATGACAGGAGGTGATATTTTAGTAAGAAATCTTATCCCAGAACATTTGACATCTGTTATAGAGAAGCTAGAAGAAGCTGGAGCCGAAATGAAAATTGGGAAAGACTATATAAGAATAAAAGGTGAGGGTAATATAAATCCAATAAAGGTAATAACAGCTCCTTATCCAGGTTTTCCAACAGATATGCAGGCTCAATTTATGGCAATGTTAACAATAGCAAATGGCACGAGTAGTATAACTGAGGGTATATATCATGATAGATTTATGCATGTTTTAGAACTTATGCGTTTAGGAGCTAATATTGAATTGGAAAAGAATGTTGCTATTATCCATGGTGTAAATAAACTAACAGGAGCTAAATTAATGGCTTCTGACTTGAGGGCTTCTGCAGCTTTAGTTTTAGCAGGGTTGGTAGCAGAGGGCGAAACAATTGTGGATAGAATTTACCATATTGAAAGAGGATACGAAGATTTCGATAAAAAACTTCAAAATTTAGGAGCTATTGTAGAAAAGTTTGATGAATAAAAGGAGAAAAAGTTATGTTGTCTTATATAGAAGAGCATATAAAAAAATACGATGTGGATTATATAGAAATTAGAATAGAAGATACCATATCAACCTCTATTACAATATCTTCTAATAAAATAGAAAATATTTCTAAAAGGAATTCTTTAGGGGGTTCTGTAAGGGTATTATATAATGGTGGTTGGGGATTTGCAAGTTTTAATAATATAGATAAACTACATGAGTATATAGAAAAAGCTATTTCAATGGCTAAAAATGCAAAATATAAAGAACATAAACAAATAAATAAGGAATTCGGTAATTATAAAGGAGAATTTTATTCTCCTTTTTTAAAGGATCCAACACAAATAGATTTAGAAGAAAAATTAAATTTGATGTTGTATTATAATAATATTTTACAAAAAGGAAAAAGGATTGTTAATACAAATGTAAGATATGCGGATTTTAAAAGAATAAAATATTATGGTAATTCTTTGGGAACTTTGATAAAAGAAACAACAATAGGGACAGGTGCTTTTTTACTTGTTATAGGTAGAGATGGTAATAATGTACAACAGGCATATCATTCTGTTGGTGAAATGATGGGTTTTGAAGTTGTTGAAGATTTGGAAAAAGATGCAGAAAGGATAGTAAATTTAGTTGAAGATTTACTTGATGCTCCTAAAGTTGAAGGAGGAAGAAAAACTGTTATATTAGATCCAAAATTAACAGGTGTGTTTACTCATGAGGCTTTTGGTCATTTATCTGAAGCAGATTTTTTATATAAAAATAAAGAAATGCAAGAAAAGATGAAAATAGGGACAATATTCGGACCTGAATTTTTAAATATAGTAGATGATGCAACTATAAGAGGTGCTAGAGGATTTTATTATTTTGATGATGAGGGTGTGCCTGCTCAAAAAACATATCTTATAAAAGAGGGGAAACTAATAGGTAGACTCCATTCTAGAGAAACTGCATTTTATATGAATGAAACTCCAACGGGAAATGCTAGAGCTTTAAATTATACTTTTGCTCCAATAGTTAGAATGTCATGTACTTTTATTGAACCTCATGAAAGTAAGTTTGAAGAAATGCTTGAGGGAATTGAAGATGGAATATATGCATGTGGTATGTTAGGTGGTAATACTGATTTAGATATGTTTACCTTTTCAGCTGAATATGGATATGAAATAAAAAATGGTAAAATAACTCGTTTAGTAAGAGATGTAATATTAACAGGAAATGTATTTGAAACATTGAAAAATATTGAAATGATAGGGGATGATTTTAAATTATATGGTGGAATGGGTG
>JAMORN010000314.1 GCA_027063545.1 bacterium
AGAAACATATATGCAAGAATATATGACTAAAACTGAAAAAGAAAAGCAAAAATTAGAAAATAAAATTAAAGATCTATATAAAGAAAATGAAGAATTAGCACGAGAATTATTTGTTAAAAGAACTAAAAGCTTTATACTTGGTATACTTACAGCAGGTGCTATATTTGTATTAATATACTCAATGCTTTTAAAATAACCTTTTTTTTTACTCTATAAGCCCTCACAATGAATAAATTTTAATTTTTAATATAAATATAGATTAAAATAATTTTTTTTTATTATAAGCGTTTATAGACATAATTTTCTATAATAGGATAAAAAGATATATTTTATATATTTATTTCATTTTTTAATAGGTATGAAATAGAAAAAAGTTAAATTTTTCACTTTCTCTTTTTAGTAGTGTCTATATATATACTTGTAATATGTATAGTGTAGGATACCAAAAAGTCCGAAATCTAGGGATTTTGGCTTTTTAAATAAAACAAAAGTGGGGTGAAATAAAACAAAAGTGGGGTGAAATAAAACAAAAGTGGGGTCTGAAATAAAACAAAAGTGGGGTGAAATAAAACATATATTATAAACGTGTTTACAAAGAGTGTTTTTTTTGTATAATTTTGAAAAAAGGATTTAAAATGGATTATTATGGAATGGCGGAGAGAATTGCAAAAGAACATCTTAAAACAAAAGAAGGGTTTGAGTGGCTTTTAGACGATCTAAAAGAAATATACGATCATCAGTTTTTTGAAGGATTTGAAGTAGTAATTAACAATATTATCTCTGGTGCTTACGATGAACCAGAGCATAAAAAATATAAAAGTGTTACAGAGTTTGAATATGAAATGAGAGTTGAAAATATAGGGTAAAAAATGGCTAAACTTATTCAAGCAAAAGGAGAATTAGAAGTTAAAAAAAGCGAGGCTATCATAAAAGCGAGATACAAGCTTTCGCCGCTTGCAATAAAGTTTATAAGCGTAATTATCAGTAATTTAAAGCGTAGTGATGATGTTAATGAAGAATATATTTTAAAAGTTAAAGACTTTAAAGAACTTACAGGACAAAAGACAAAGCGTATTTATGAACTTATAGACGAAGCTCTGAACGATTTGCTTAAAAATCCGCTTAAAATTCCGCTTGGAGATGATAAGAACTCAATTTTAAAATCGAATTGGGTTAGCGGTGCGGTATATAACGAGGGTGAAGTCAGGTTTATGATTTATCCTAAATTGCGTCCTTTCTTGCTTGAAGTAAAGGAGAAGTTTCTTAAATATAAACTTGAAAATATACTACCGCTTAAAAGCTCTTACGTTATCAGACTTTATGAGATATTAAAAGATTGGCTGGAACTTAATATGCGATACGGAAACAAAGCCGAAAAGATTGTTAGTGTTGATGAATTGAGAGAAATGTTAGAGATACCTAAAAGCTACCCTTATGGCGGTAGTAGTGGAATAAAACAAAGAATTTTAGAAAAAGCGAAATCTGAACTAGTCAAACACACGGACATTTTGTTTGATTATGAAGAAATAAAAACAGGACGAAAGGTCACACATTTAAAATTTATAATAAAACCTAATCCGAAAAAATTACAAACCGATAACGGAGTGCAAGAACAATATTTTAAAAGCCAAAAGTCTTTTGTAACATTATTGCGTAAAAATTATAGCGGTAATAAAAAATTTTTTGGATTTAAAAATATTGATGGAAACAATTATTGGTTGGGGCTTGATAAAAACGGACTTTTATATGCAAGTAACGATGATATAATTGACTTCAATGCAGTTGAAAGTGCTAAAATATATGATATATGGCTTAAAATCGCTCAAAATAGTCCTCTTTACCAGGAGTTAGTAGGAAAGGGGGCATGTTTGAGAGATATTTCTCAAAATAATAAAGAGATATGGTTAGAATTAAAAGAAGATATTATAAGACTTAAAGAAGACCACATAATATAATAAACCTTAAAACCTCTTTCCGTTGCAAAGCATTTAGCAAATTAATTATTTTTTCATTATTTTTTATTTAATTTTTCTTTATATATTGTGGTATAACAAATTTGGGAATATGTATAATTTTAGTATAAGTATAGTATAATTCTAGTATAAGTATTTTTATAAAGTGATATAAGATGTTGTATAAAAATAGTATAAAATAATGTGGTATAATTTTACGAAAATAAAAAAAATTTTCTTATATAATATAAATATATACATAAAGCGGGCGAGATGAACGAAAAACGGTATAAAAAGTATTCTTATATAGAAGCATATATAAGAAATAATCCACACTTAAAGAATAAAGAATTAGCCGAAAATATTGGTCGTAGTATTAGTTGGATAAAAGCATTCAAAGCTTTCATGAACTCTCCAGATAAAGAAAAACACAAAAACTCTAAAAATCCTATCTATAAAGCAATATATAACGCCTGGAAAGATGATATTGATGCACAAATAGAATGGGAATGTTGTGAAAAAAATGAAGAATTAATTCGTAAAATAGAGATAAAAACGGAAATAATTGAAAAATACAAAAAACAAATAATAGAGTGTCAAACAGAAAATAAAAGATTAGCTGATAAAGTTAGTAAATTAAGAAATAAATTAAATCGTAATGTAAAAGAACTTGCAGAAACATATATGCAAGAATATATGACTAAAACTGAAAAAGAAAAGCAAAAATTAGAAAATAAAATTAAAGATCTATATAAAGAAAATGAAGAATTAGCACGAGAATTATTTGTTAAAAGAACTAAA
>JAMORN010000315.1 GCA_027063545.1 bacterium
ATGTTCTTTATCAGCAGATAGTTATAGAACTTTCTTCTTTAGGTTTTAAAATAGTAAATGATCCAGCAGATGCAGATTATATTGTTACCTTTAATATTGGTAGTGTTAGGTATGATGCTTGTGCAGGATAGATAGCAGATCAGGCTTCTTTAACATTTTATGACGCTCAGTCTAATATGCTTATAACAAATATTATAGTAAAGGGCAATAGTTTATTTACTCCTACCACAGAAGAATTAATGAAAAAGTTAAAAAGAGGATTAAGGCACGCTTTAAGTGTAAGTAGTAGAAGTAATAAATTTTAAAAATAATAAGGTGAATTTATATGTCCAAGTTAATAACATTTTGTGGTATAAATCCTCAATTAGTTGTTGAATCTTTATACTATCCAGTAGTATTAAATAATGAGCATATAGATGAAATTTTCATATTTCTAACTGATTATACTCATAATATTATGGATAAAAGAGAGATAAAGAAACAAATAAAAAATATGTATAAGTTTTATAATATAAAGTTTTCTATACCTAATTTTAAATTTATAATAAAAAAGACTTCTTTAATAGATGATTTTGAGAGATTTTTTATTGAAGTGCTAAACGATTTAAGAATGATTTTTAATAAATATGAAGATGAATTTTTTTATGTAAGTATAGCAGCAGGTCATAAGAGTGTGAGTATTGTATTTTATAAAGGTGTTGTTTTATATGCAAATAATGCAAAAATTTTTCATATAATATCTCCAGATGATTTTATAAGATCAAAAGAGTTTTTTCCGAGGTCAAAAGATATACTGAAATTTATAGAGATACCATTTATTTCATTAAGGGATTTTATTGATTATTCTCAACCTTTAACAAATTATATAGATATTAAAAAGAAAACAGAAGATATTAATAAATATTTAAAAAAAATTATAAGGCCTAAAAAAATTACAATAGACTTAAAAAGTCATTTTATAAAAATTGGAGATAATATTATTAAATTAAAACCTTTTAATTTAGCAGTTTATTTATTTTTTTTGGAAAAACAGAAAGTGATAGGTGGAAAATCTGATTTTAAAGATGAATATTATGAAGAAATAGAAAGAATATATAGAGATAGATTAAAAATAACAAGACCTTTAAAATTAGATAGAGACTTTTCTAAGATTTTAAAAGCTATATCCGAAATAAAAAAAAGTTTTTCTCATTCTGGAATTTTAAGTTATCATTATTATATAATAAAATCAGTAGGAAATCATAACCCTAAGCACTATATACTAAATATAAAGAAGAAAAATGTTAGGATAATAGAATAAAAATAGGAGATAATTATGGCAAAATTATACTTATTATTTAATCATAAATTAACAGAAGAACAAATAGAAGATGCGTATAGAACATTAAATATAGATAGCATAGAAGAAGTGCCTAAAGAAATTAAAGACTTATGGGCAAATATACCATCAGATTTATACTCTTTAAAAAAATATTTACAACCAGTAAAAAATTTTATTTATTCTTTAAATAAAAATGATTATATTCTTATTCATGGGGACTTTGGAGCAGTTTATTTAACTGTAAGTTGGGCGTTTAAAAAAGGGGTTATACCTATTTATTCAACAACCAAAAGGATTCATCAAGAAACAAAAGATAAGTATGGTAATGTAAAAATGGTAAAGGTATTTAAACATGAAAGATTTAGAGAATATGAGTTAGATGAATAAAAAAAATAGAGTATTGTTATATTGTGTCATATCCACAAATAATTTCTTGAGAGTTGATATATTATAAAGATGACAAACTCAAAAAATTTATTATTAAATATTTTCAAGATAGTTAATATAAAATTAACTATAAATTAATATTATAAAGGAGGATTGGAATATTGATTTTACCATATAAAAAGATAAAACTCAAATTAAAAGGAGAGGATAAATTTATTTTTAAAAAATTTCCTGGTTTTATACTTCGGAGTGCATTAGGGAGAAGTTTATATAAAACATATTGTATTCAAAGAAATAAAGTATGTAAAGAATGTATTATAAAGGAGACTTGTACTTACTCTTTTTTATTTGAGAGTAATGTATCTTATAGATTTGAAGTTCCAGCATTTTCTCATACACCACCCCATCCTATGTTTATTTCTGATTTTAGTGTGGAAGAAGATACAATTTTTTTAGAATTAACCTTTATAGGAGAGAAAGCAATAAGTTATATTCCATATACAATAGCAAGTTTTCAAAGAATGAAGTATTATGGTTTAGGCAAAACTAGAATAAAATTTAATGAACAAGTAATAGAAGAAATAGAAGATAAATGGATATATGAAAATACACCTTTATTTAAAAGAAAGAGAAAAAATATAACAATTTTTTTAAAAACACCTCTTTCTATTTTTACAGAAGGTAAGATATTGTATGATTTTGAACCTTTTATATTTTTCAAATCAATATTAAGAAGAGTATATCTACTCACATTATATTATGGAGATTTTAAGGAGAAAGATAAGTTATTGTTTAACGATTATTATAAACAATTAAAAGAAGATTGGGATAGATATAATATTGAAATAAAGAAAAAGAATATAAAAAAGAGAAGGTATAAATATTATTCTTCAAGACAGGAAAAAGAGATTATATATAAAGGCATAATAGGAGAGATAAAATTAAAAGGAGAGTTTGATAATAGACTTTTTTCTCTTTTAAAAGCAGGAGAATTGTTTAATACAGGAAAGCTTATCTCTTTTAGTTTTGGTAAAATAGT
>JAMORN010000316.1 GCA_027063545.1 bacterium
CTGTGTCAATAACACTTTCATATATACCAATTCCAGCATTATTTACTACGATATCTATATGATCAAACTTAGAGAATATCTTTTCTTTTAATATATTTATACTATTTTTATCATAAAGATCTATTTGAATATGATAGTCAATAAATGGATAATCTAGATTTGTTCTTGAAATACCTATAACAAAAAAATCCTGCATTTTAAATTCTTTTGCTAAGGCTTTACCTAAACCTTTTGAAACACCTGTTATAAGTACTATACCGTTCATATTTTATTGTAAATAAAAAAAGACGTCTTCCCTTAATATGGAAGACGCCTTTAATCTATTTTTATTATTATCTTTTATTTATCTAACTTTACTTTATATTCATTTTAAATTATTTCTTAAAAATCTACCCATTTTTGCATCTTCACCAAGTATATGGGCAATAAGCCATTCAACAACTTCTCTTTGAAGTGTATCTACAAACTCATCGGTTATACCTGTCTTTTTGAATACTTCAATATAGCCTTTAACTTTATTTACAAATTCATCGTGTACTTTTTTATGATGTTCATATCCAGGATAATTATATTCTTGCATATATGTTTCTTCTGTAGAGAAATGCTCTACTGTATAATTTGCTAAAAAGTTCAATATCTCTTCAATCACTTCATTTGCAGCGTCCTGCTCAATAGCATTAAGAAGTTTATTTGTAGTTTTTACTAAGGCCTTATGTTGCTCATCTACAATCTCAATACCCGTATCATATTCTTTTTTCCATGTTAAAGGTCCATCATCAGGAAATTGATCTAATTTTGAAGTTATAGTAGAATCTGATTTTATAGTTTCACTTGTTACAATCTCATCTTTATAATTTTCCCTAATCCATTTTCCAATCTTTGTATCCATACCTAATATATGATTTATAAGCCATTGACCTATTTCTCTATAAAACGTTTCTACATATTCTTGAGATAATCCTTCTCTCTTAAATTGCTCTACTAAATTTTGAGTTTTTTCTATGAACTTTTTATGAACTACCTTATGGGTTGAGTACTCGGGATAATTATATTTTTGCTGAATAATTTCTTCATCTGAGAAGTGTTTAACAACATAATCACTTAAAAAGTTTAATATCTTTTCCATATCTTCCTTTGTTGCCCCTCTATTAACTGAATCTATAAATTTATTAATAGAATCAACAAGCTGTTTATGCTCCTCATCTATAAGTTGAACACCTGTTTCATATTCTTTTTTCCATTGTATTTTATCAAATTTAACATCAAGTTTTACAATTCTTTCTCCACTATCAGTTTTCTCAGATTCTGACTTGTCTATCTTAAATTTATCAATTAAAGAAGATAAATTCTCTGCAACTTTTTTTAACTTAGTAACTTCTTTTGCAACATTATCTTCGCCTAATATTAAAGCATCGCTTGATATTACTAAATCTTTTAGTTCTTCTGTGTTTTTCTCTCCTATTTTCTTTAATTCATCAATAGATTTTTGAAGTTCTCCAATTTCTAAAAGAATAGAATCTAAACTGGTTTTTAAAGATTTACTATTTTTTATTATTTCAAGAAGTGTGTTATTTATATTTCTAGAAGATTCTGCGATATTATTAATTTCATTAGCGATTTCCTCTACATTTGATTTCCCAGTTTGAGACTCTAACACTAGTTTTTCAAAGCTCTTAGATAAATCATCAATACCTTCTGTAACTGAAGCAACATTCTTAATAATTTTATTTACTATATCTGTAATCTCTTTCATATGATTTTCTGTTGTAGCTGAAAGTTCTTTAATTTCCTCGGCTATTACCATAAAACCTTTTCCTGCCTGTCCTGCATGTGAAGCTTCTATAGAAGCATTCATCGCAAGTATTGATGTCTCTTTTGATATTTCTGAAATTATTTCAACAACATTTTGAATTTGATTAGAAGATTCTTTTATGCCTTTTACTATATCTACAACTTTCTCAAGAACTTCTTTATTTTCTTCTGAAAATTTTGCTAACTTATCTATGACTTTTGCTGTATCCTGGGCTTTTTTGTTAGTTTCATCTAAAGTAGTTACCATCTGCTCATTTTGTGTTCCAATAGATTCTATTTCTACTGTTAAATTTGAAATAAATGTAGAAAATTTATTTATATTATCCGCTACTTTTGTCATAAAATCTGCAATATTTGTCAATTTTTCAAATTCTGATTCAATATTAGAACTAATTGCTTTCATCATATCCACACTTTCTTTTACCTTCTCTTTGTTTGTATTAACTGTAGAATCAACAAAAGAAAATGTATTCGTAAGTTTTTTTACAGCTTCTTTTATATTAAAGACTATCTCTGATAATTCTTTCTTCATTTGTATCAAAGTCTTTGAAGTATGTTCAAAATCTAGAGGTAATTCTGGAATATCAACAGTTAAATTACCCTCACCTATCTTTTTTAATCTATCATTTAAAACTTTTATTGGTATATCCAATTTATTAGTTAAAAATTTATTAAATATTAAAAATACTATTCCTCCCCCTACTAGCATTAAAAAGATAAATGTTATAAATATTTCATATATTACCTGCAATGCTTTCTTTTTTATATTGTCTGTTAATATATATACACCTTGTATCTCACCATTAAAGTCTTTTATAAAAGAATAAATAATTAAATGTCCATTTATTAATAATTCTCCACTTTCCCCTTTATTTTCAAGTTCAGATATTTTTTCTTTAAAGAATCTTT
>JAMORN010000317.1 GCA_027063545.1 bacterium
CTTCCGATACATAAAATTACCCTTTCCATAGTTTCCTTTACACCTCCACGCTAAATTGTTCAACATGTTCTATTGGGGGTTTATGTTTTACTATTTTTACTCTTATATCTTTAATATCTATATTATTGAAGTTTTTTAAAATAGCGTTCTTTATGTCAAGAGCCATATCCTCTAAAAGATCATAAGCCTTCAAATTAAAAATATTTTTTGTTTCTTCCACTACCTTTGTATAATCTAAAAAAATTCCCTTATAAAAATAATCAATCTTTACAATAATATCAAATTCTCGTGGTAATTTCTTTTCTTCTGGATATAAACCATGACTACCAAAAAGAGTTATTGGCCCTATTTCTAGTTTAATAATCTCTCCAATCAAATTCTCTTCCATCTATATAAGTTACTTTCCTATCTTTAAGAACTTCTTTTATTCTCGACAAAGCTTTCTCTAATATAACATCTCTTGTTATCTTCATTGGTGGCACATCTTTTATTTCAAACCAAACTGGCTCTTGTTTTCCTATTCTATAATACATTTTATCGCCTATATATCTTTCTCCCAATAAAACCTCTATTGTATGAGGTTCACCATCTATTAATACATTTCTTGCCCAGATAATTGCCATATTTTTTACCTTTTTTATTTATAAAATTTTTAAGTAGTTTAAATATAATAAATTAAATCCTCATTATCAAAATTTATAACTATTAGAAATGCTATAAATTCTACTTTTATAAAAATCTCTCCATACAGGATCCTTCTCTTCTTCTATCTTTTTTTTATAATACTCTAACAAATCTTTTTCAGTAAAGAAACACTCACTTAATATTATAAGATAGCGTCCTTCAGGTAAATTTCTTAAATTATCATACCAAAAATATAGTTTATCTTTATCGTATTTAATACTTTTATAATCACTCTCTAATAAAGAAAATAAAATTTCATAGTCTATACTTATACTTTTTAATTTATCTATATTTTTAAAAAAAGTCAATGTATCATAAGTTAAATAACTATAAAATCCAGTATATAATATATTATATAAATTAGAAGGTGTTTCTCTTATTATTTTAGCTATTAAAAGAAACTGTTTAAAATAATCTGTATAAAAAAATTCTTTTTTTAGTCTTATAGAATACTTATAAAATTTTTCTGTTGAATCTGTCAAAAATAAAATAGCTATCCAGTAATAAAAATAGGCCTTATCGTTTTTAGATAACCTTGATACATCAATCCAATAAAAAAAACTATCTATTTCATTTTTTATTAAAGAAATTGAAAAATAATATTTGTATAAATTAAAATCATATTCTTCTTTATTTATAACATTTAGATACTTTATAACCTCTGAATATTCTCTATTAAAGAGAAGATCTTTAAGATATATATGCAAAAACATTTTTTTTTCTTTTATCCCCAAGTTATTTAAATACAAAATTATTTTATCATATCTATTTTGGGAAAGATCTAAATAGAAAACTTCATTAAGAGATAACTTGTTTTTTATCTTATCACTTAAAATACTATCCATATATGAGAAAAACTTAAAATTACCAATATCTTTATTTTCTTTATTTATAACAAATTTTATAAAATTCAAATCCTCTTTATGAGACTTTATAAAAGTTTTCAAATATATATCATCAAAAAATAATTTAATATAAAAATATCTAACCATTAAATAAGAAGTTTCATCATGATTACTTGTAAAATATTTATTCCTATTAAATTTAATTTCTTTTTCTTTTATCTTATATAGAAGATCTATAAGAAAATCTATATCATAATTTAAATATGAATAATATTCTATTTTATTTAAAAGTATATCTATTTTATTTTGGTATAATAGAGCCTCTAAGTACTGCTTCCAAAATAATGAAGGGTCATGATTTATATCCTGATGTAAAAGTATTAAATATTCAATAGATTGCCAATCATACTCTGCTTTCAAAACATTTATATAAGTTTCAAGCTCTAGTTTATTTAATTTTACACTATTAATAAATCTTTTAGATAGTTTACCTTTTGCTATAGGCCAAAGTTTAGAAAAATATACTTGAAATCCTAAAGTCTTTTTATTTATACTTTCATAAAATTTTTCAAATTTTATATATTCTCCTCTAGATAAAACTATAGAATCAGCAAAAAAATTTCCTTCAAATCTCAAATAATATGCTTCTATATTACTAAAAAACAAAATAATAAAGATAAATATGATTCCTAAATTATATACCAAAACTTTTCTCATAATAACTTAGCTTTGACCTAATTATTTTTTTTATAAGATTAATATTACTCTTATTAACTTCTTCAAAGGCTGTATTTCTAGCACCAAAATAATATCTTATAATAACAAAATTATAAGCTGCCAAAGCATCTAACATGTATCTATAACTTTCATAACTTTTGGTAGAATTAAAAAATCTTATAGATCTATCTATTAAAAAAGATATAAAAAATGTATTAGTAATAAAGCTTGCTATGGCTTTTTTCTTATCATTTATGTATAAAAACCCTAATCCCGGGATTCTTTCCAAACTTTTAGCTTTATATGGATACTTCAAATTTAAAGATTCTATAGTATCAATTATTGACTCTAAATAAGCTAACTTTAAACTATCAATTCGATCTAAATTATAATAATCTTTAAAATTCTCAATCTCACCTTTAGCCATATTTATATTATTTGTTAATAAATATGCTTTTATTAAAAGATA
>JAMORN010000318.1 GCA_027063545.1 bacterium
ATCTTGCTCAACTCTCTCCCTATAGTTTTCTACATGACTTCTACTTTCAACCTGCCAATATCCTGTTATTCCTGGTCTAACCTTTTCGTATACTTCTATATAATCTCCATAAAATTTCTCTAATTCTTCTTTTGTCACTGGTCTAGGACCTACAATACTCATATCACCCTTTAATACATTAAAAAATTGTGGAAGTTCATCTAAACTAGTCTTTCTTAAAAAAAATCCTATTTTAGTGATTCTTGGATCATTTTTTAGTTTAAAATTCTCCTCCCATTCCTTTTTTAAGTCTTCATTTTCTTCTAAAATCTTCTTCAAACGTTGCTGGGCATCAGGTACCATTGTCCTAAACTTTATTAAATAAAACTCTTTTCCTCCCCGCCCTACTCTTTTATGTCTAAAAAAAATAGGTCCACCATCTAGTTTCACCAGAAAAGCTATAATTATAAATAATGGAAATGTAATCAAAATAGCAATTATAGCAAAAGATATATCAAAAACTCTTTTAAAAGAATAACATCCTTTATAATGAGAAGTTGTCAACTTCAGTCCCCTCCAAATAAATTATTCTCTACCAATTCTGCTATAATATGCCCAATCATTATATGGGCTTCTTGAATTCTCGGAGTATTATATGATGGTACTACAATAATATAATCACACATATCCTTCATTTTTCCACCATCTTTCCCACTTAAACCTAATACTTTTATACCCAATTCACGAGCTTTTTCTATTGCTTTTAATATATTAGGGGAATTACCACTTGTAGAAATAGCTATAAGAAAATCTCCTGATTTACCAAAGGCTTCCACTAGTCTGGAAAATACTTCATCATAAGAATAGTCATTTGCTACAGCTGTTAAATATGAAGTATTTACATGTAAAGCTTCAGCAAATAATGGCCTTCTATCTAATTTAAACCTTCCAGAAAATTCTGCTGCTATATGTTGGGCATCTGCTGCACTTCCACCATTCCCACATAATAAAATTTTACCATTATTTTTATATACATCTACAATATAATCTACAACCTTCTTTATAGTTTCAATAATATTACTATCTTCTAAAATCTTTTTCTTTACTTCTATACTTTCATTAATATATTGCTCTATTTTATCTCTCATATTACTTATTCCTATTTTATTTAAACGTTTTATATATTTAAGTATAAAGTTTATATAAAATAAAAATCAAAGATGTAAAAAACAACTAAAAAAATAATAAACGTATTCCTATTAGAATATTTAGAAGTTACAAAAAATTTTCTAACTTTTCTACTTTATCTTTTAATTCTTCTACTGAAAAAAATTGATTATTATCTGATGAAAAAATAAATCCTTCTTCTACTTTTTTACCATTAGGTATAATTTCATAGTTATACCAATCAAAGTAAGGATATATAACAAAAAAATCATTATACTCATATGTATATCTAGAATCCTCATAAGTAATCATTATCTCATGAAGTTTTTCACCCTCTCTTATTCCTATTTCTTTTATAGGAATTTCTGGAGCTATTGCT
The DNA here is from genome assembly GCA_027063545.1 of bacterium. Classification (GTDB taxonomy): domain Bacteria; phylum JAMORN01; class JAMORN01; order JAMORN01; family JAMORN01; genus JAMORN01. Next base: position 1,526 of record JAMORN010000318.1, read on the forward strand.
TTAGCTAAATCTATTATCTTAAAAGATTTACTTTTTGAAACAAAAATCTCACCTTTTCTTCCTAAACTTAAAGCTTTTAATATAAGATCTATTGCTTCATTTATATCTGTCCAAAATCTTGTCATTCTACTATCTGTAATTGGTATAAAATCAACTTTTTTTTCTTTTAAACTTTTAAAATAAGGAATCACAGATCCTCTTGTTCCGGCAATATTTCCAAAACGAACAACAATAAAAGAAGTTTCTAAATCAATTGTATAAGAATTAGATGAAATAAATAATTTATCTGAAACTAACTTAGTCGCCCCATATAAACTTATTGGATTTACAGCTTTATCTGTGGATAAAGCGATAACTTTTTTTACACCTCTATCTATTGCTACTTCAATTAAATTTTGGGCTCCCTTTATATTTGTATTAATTACTTCTACAGGATTATATTCTGCAATAGGAACATGCTTCAAAGCTGCAGCATGTATTATATAATCAACTTTATATAATGCCCTATATAATCTTTCTTTATCACGTATATCTCCTATAAAAAATTTCAGTTTATCTTTATGTTTTTCAAACTCTTTTTGCATTAAGTATTGCTTATATTCGTCTCTAGAATAAATAATAATCTTTTCTACATCAAAATTTTCAAGTAAATATTTAACTAAAACCTTTCCTACAGAACCAGTACCACCTGTAATTAAAATAGACTTTCCTTTTAATATATTTAAATTTTCCATAGTATTTAAAAATAAATATAAAAAAGTAAGATATCAAAGAATTTAGTATCTATTCGAAAATAATTGTACGATTTTTATAAACTATTATTCTATGCTCCAAATGTAATTTTAATCCTTTAACCAAAAGAATCTTTTCCAAATCCCTTCCTTTTTTTATAAAACTTTCAATACTATCCTTATGAGATACCCTGACTACTTTCTGATCTATAATAGGTCCTCTATCAAGCTCTTCATTAACATAATGAACCGTTGCTCCTATTAATTTCACTCCTCTCTCATAAGCTCTATGATATGGTCTTGATCCCTCAAATGCTGGAAGAAAAGAATGATGAATATTTATAATCCTATCTCTATATTCATTAACAAAAAACTCTGATAAAATTTGCATATATTTGGCTAACGTAATAACCTCTATATTACTTTCTTTTAGAATTTTTATCTCTTCTTTCTCTTTTT
>JAMORN010000319.1 GCA_027063545.1 bacterium
TAAATCATACAGGAGCTCATAAGATAAATAATACTATAGGTCAAGCACTTTTAGCTAAGAGACTTGGTAAAAAAAGATTAATAGCAGAAACAGGCGCTGGTCAACATGGTGTTGCCACTGCAACTGTGGCTGCTCTTTTTGATATGGAATGTGTTGTTTATATGGGCGCAAAGGATGTAGAAAGGCAAAAATTAAATGTTTTTAGAATGAATCTTTTAGGAGCAAAGGTTAGACCTGTTTATGCAGGAACTCAGACTTTAAAGGATGCAATGAATGAGGCTTTAAGAGATTGGGTAACATATCCTGAGGAGACTTTTTATGTTATAGGTACGGTAGCAGGTCCACATCCATATCCTGAAATGGTAAGATTTTTTCAAAAAATTATAGGAGAGGAGGCTAAATCTCAAATTTTAGAAAAAGAGAATAGACTTCCTGATGCTATAATAGCATGTATTGGAGGTGGGTCTAATGCAATGGGAATTTTTTATCCATTTATAGAAGATAAGGAGGTTCAGCTTATAGGTGTTGAAGCAGCTGGTGAAGGAATAGATACAAACAAACATGCAGCTAGTATAAATAGAGGTAAAATAGGTGTATTACATGGTAATAAAACATATCTACTTCAGGATGAAGATGGGTATATACTAGAAACTCATTCTATTTCTGCAGGTCTTGATTATCCGGGGGTGGGACCGGAACATGCTTACTTACATAAAATAAAAAGAGTGGAATATTCTTATTGTGATGATAAGACGGCACTTGAGGCTTTTTTACTTTTAACAAAGCTTGAGGGAATAATGCCAGCATTAGAATCTTCTCATGCTTTAGGTTGGTTATTGGAAAATAAAGATAGATTTAATAAGGATAGTATTGTTATTATAAATTTATCAGGAAGAGGAGATAAAGACGTATATACAGTAGCTAAATATTTAGGTAAGGAGATATAATGCTAGAGAAATATTTTAAAAATAAAAAGAATTTTATAACTTATATTACAGCATGTGATCCAGATTGTGATACATTTATAGATATAGTAAAGGTATTAGAACAAAATGGTGTAGATATATTAGAAATTGGTGTTCCTTTTACTGACCCAATGGCTGATGGCCCTACAATACAAAGAGCCTTTGAGAGAGTTTTGAAAAAAAAGATAAATTTAGATATGATTTTTGATACTATTAAAAAGATAAGAGAATTTTCTAATATTCCGATAGTTTTATTTGGTTATTATAATGTTTTTTACAACTATAACAAAGAGAAGCTTATAAAAAAGTTTAAAGAATTAAATATTCAAGGATTTCTGTGTGTAGATTTACCACCGGATGAAGATGAAGAGTTGATAAAAGATTTAAAAAGGATAGGAGTTGATATTATTTATCTTATAACTCCAACAACAACAGAGGAGAGAATAAAATTTATAATAGATAAAGCTTCAGGTTTTATTTATTATGTAAGTTTAACAGGTACAACAGGAGCTAGAGAAAAATTAAGAGAAGACTTAGAAAATAGAGTTAAGTTAATAAAGAATAATACAGATCTTCCTGTAGCAGTAGGATTTGGAATTAGCAAAAAAGAGCATATAGAAGAGATTTCAAAATTTGCTGATGGAATAATTGTTGGTTCTGCAATTATAAAGATAATAGAACAAAATATTGATGATAAAAAGAAGTTATTAGCAGAGTTATCAAAGTTTATTAAACAATTAACTTCTCCTTTAAGGAGTTAATATATGGGAAAAGGTTATGAGCAGGAATTAAATGATTTGAGAAAAAAAATTGATGAAATAGATACTCAGATTGTAGAGTTAATAGAAAAAAGATTTGAGATTATAAGTAAAATAGCTATAATAAAAAAGAAGAACAATCTAGAAGTATTTGATAAGTCGAGGGAAGAGAGTATTATTAACAAAATAGTAGAAAAATCAAAAAAACTACCATCTTATGTTTTAAAAGATATATATGAGAAAATTTTTAATGTATCTAGAAAATTCCAAGAAGAGATTATAAAAAAATAAAAATTTTATTGATTTTTTAAGGGAAACTTTTATTTTTAGTACAATAAACTTAAAAAAGTAAGAAAGTAAAAAAGGAGTATATATATGATAGTGGTAATGAAACCAAATGCAACAGTAGAAAATATAGAAAAGGTAGTAAAAAAATTAGAAGAGAAGGGATTTAGCATTCATATTTCAGAAGGAGTAAATCAGACGGTTATAGGAGCAATAGGAGATAAAACAGGTCTTGATACTTCAGAATTTGAAGTACTAGAAGGTGTAGAAAAGGTTGTTTTAATATCAGAACCATACAAATTATCAAATAGAGCTTTTCATCCTAATGATACTTTAATAGAATTAAAAACCAAAAAGGGTAAAAAGGTAGTTATTGGTGGGGAAAAGATTCAAATGATAGCGGGACCGTGCTCTGTTGAGGGTGAAGAACAAATGATGAGAATAGCTAAATCATTGAGTGAGATGGGAATTGATTTATTAAGGGGTGGAGCTTTTAAACCAAGAACATCTCCTTATTCTTTTCAGGGATTGGGTGTTGAAGGGTTAAAGTATTTAAGACAGGCTGCTGATGAATATGATATGTTGGTAGTAACAGAATTGATGGATTTAAGAGATTTAGATGCTGTTTATGAGCATGCTGATATTATACAAATAGGTGCAAGAAATATGTATAACTATTCTCTT
>JAMORN010000320.1 GCA_027063545.1 bacterium
ATATAAGAGTTATGTTTTCATTTCTTATGGATAAGATTTTAGAGTATTTAAAAGATGTTTATATAATAGGATATTGTAAAGATATATTTGGACATATTCATATATTTTATAAGGGATTTTTTAGTGCTAATATAGAAGAAATATATGAAAGTATTGAAAAGATAGGGATAAAAAAGAGTAGTTGTATAAATATAGAAAATTTTTCTCCAATAAGGGATATAGGAAAAAAACTTAATTATAAACTTATATATAGTTATGATATTAAAGATATTAGCACACCAGAAGATACGATTGGTGCTATTGGTATTTTTGCTAAAGAGGATAAAATAATATTAAAGAAGAAAGAGTATATAGAAAAATTGATTGATATTTTTAGTAATGTTTTCTATAAATATAAAGAGTTTATAAACTATATTTTATATTATCAAAAATTAATTATTGATAACAATAGTAGTGAATACTTATTTAAAGTTCTTTTGGATAAAGACGGAAAGCTTTTTTATTATAATAATAAATATAAGGATGTTTATGAGAAGTTTTTGAAAGATTTTGATATAAAGGAACTCACGGAGAAGAATTTGACCTATATAATTGAGGATTTTTCTTTTAATGATGCTAGGTATAAAGTACTTATAAATAAGACTATGGTTGATAATTTCCACTCATATATAGAATTGTACTTTATAAAGTTATAATCAGAAATAAAGAGGTAGATTTTTTAGATAAAACTTATAAATTTTTTATTGAAATTTGATTTTAGATAAAATAAATTTTTATAAAGAATAGAAATGAGTTAATAAGGGAGAAAATAATATGATAAAAAAAGTATTAATTATTCTATTAGTTTTAATAATAAATATAATAAATATTGGATACGCGGCTGTTTTAAGATATAAAGATGGAAAAGAATTAAATATTAATAGTATAATAGACCAGAATGGTAATGATGTTATTAGGGGATTTTCTAAAAATGGAAGTGTATTAATTCCTCTTTATGAGGTAAGTAAAATTATCCATATAGAAGGTAGAAATATTTTGGTGGTATATAAAGATAATACACAGGATACAATTACATTAAATGAAGAGGTTAGTCTTATAGCAAAATTAGAAAATGGAGGTTCCAAACCCATAGATTTGAATAGTTTAGATTTAATAGATTTTAATAAGAATATTACTATAGAAAATACATCACAAACTAATTCTTCTAACTTAAATACAAATACTATTAATCAAAAGCCTCAATTTTTTCAAAATATCTCCCAAGATAGTAATAATATTATTACAACAGATAATAGTAGTAGTATAAAATCTGCAAATAATACATCCTCAGAGAATATAGTTTTAGATAATACAAATCAGCCTCCGGTTTACGATACAACGACAAATTTTAAAACAGAGAGCACAGAAGATAGTTTAGCAATACAACAGAGTAATTATTTTTCACAGAAGACAATTCGAGAAACTACTCAAGAAAAAGATTTGGCTTACCAGCAATCATTAATAGAAAATACTCAACAGGACAACACCCAAACAAAATATTCATCAGAAGATTATCTTGAGTATGAAATAAAAAGATTTGATACATTATGGGATATTGCTGGAAGATTTTATGGAAATCCATTTTTATGGTCTCATATATGGAAGAGTAATCCATATATTGATAATCCTGATTTAATATATCCAGGTGATTATTTAAAGATACCTAAAGATTATTTGATAAAAAATAATGTTAAGGTAACAGAAAATGGAGCTTTGGCTCCTTCTGATTATTCACTTACTTCTTCAATTAGTGGACAAGCAACAAATAATTTAATGGATAGAAATGACTTAAGTATGTTTGTAACAGAAAATTCTTTATTGTCAAGTACCGCTTCAGAACAGGTATCATCTTCTATGCCTTTAGAACAAGATGAGATTTATGAACTTATAAATGGAAAAAATTTTAAAGAGTTTTTTAGTTATTCTTTTCATTCTCAATTAGGTTTTTTTGTAGATAGAGTACAGCTTAATACAAAAGCAAGATTAATAGCAAGATATACAAAAAATTATTCATTTGTACCTTATTATTCAGAGGTAAGAATAACTTTGGGAAGTAATGATGGGGTAAAAGAGGGAGACAAATTTTATGTTGTAGAGTTTGAGGATTTAGGGGTAGACTACAAAACTAAGGAAAGATTACCATATTATGCGAGGATAAAGGGCGAGGTAAAGGTAATAAAGGTATTTAAAAATTATTCTGTTGGATATTTAACCAGATGTTATGAAAAGGTATATAATAATGATGTTGTTTTAAAAAAGACTCCACCATCAGTTCCTAAAATAAAAAAAGTTTTATTTGATAAGAAACTATTAGAGTCATATATTGTAAAGGATTTAACAAAAAAGAGTAAGGTTTCATATCCTCTAAATTTATATTTAATTAAAGGTGGTAGTATGGAAGGATTTGAAGTAGGACAAGTTTTTGATATATATACTATGGAAAAGGATAGAGAATATTCAGATCTCCCTGTGGGTGAGATATTAATTGTAAAGACTTTTGCTCATTATTCTGTGGCACTATTAGGTGTTAGATGGAGTAGGGTTTATTTAAAGAAAGGCGATTTATTAAGGTATAAATTTAAATATGAATTAACTTATAGTAATAAATAAAAGATCAATATAGATACAATTGTTGAATAAATTAAGCCA
>JAMORN010000321.1 GCA_027063545.1 bacterium
TTTTTGATTGTATTTTAATATATCAATTGCTGTTTGCTTTAACCCTTCAAGTGTAGAAAAGTCTCCTGCCCAACTTATTTTTATTACTGGATGAGGCTTAAAATCATATTTATCATAAATATACAAACCTTTAAACAACTCTTTGTGCCCTTTAAATATCTCTGATAAGGTATCTAAAAATAAACTCTTACCAAATCTCCTTGGACGAGAAAGAAATACGTATTTATAATTCTCTATTAACTCCAGTGCCTCTTTTGTTTTATCTACATAAACATAATTTCCTTCTATTATCTCCCTGAAAGTCTGAATGCCTATCGGTAGTTTTTTTAACCCATCTCTCATAACAAAAAAAATCTTTATATTTTAAGACTTCTTCTTAAATCTCTTATAATCTATATTATATTTCTGAATTGCATATTGAATAACTCGTTTTGTTGTTCCCAAAAGCCTTGCTGCTTCGGATTGATTACCATTTGCATCCTTTAAAGCATCAATAATCAATTCTTTTTCATAATTCTCAAGCAGTATTTTCAATTTTCCTCTTGGCTTTGAAATTTCATCTTGTGATTTCATCTGAAGTGTTGGTGGTAAATGATGAGCTCTTATTACATCTTCATCTGTTAATATCATTGCTCTCTCTATAGTATTCTGAAGTTCTCTCACATTACCAGGCCAATGATAACTCACAAGCATATCTATTGCTGGGGTATCAATCCTTCTTACATTCTTCCCTAAAAGTGTATTATACTTAGAAATAAAATAGTTTGCAAGTAAAATAATATCTGCTCCCCTTTCCCTTAATGGCGGTAAATAAATTGGAAAAACATTTAATCTATAATATAAATCCTCCCTAAAATTACCTTTTTTCACCTCTTCTTCTAATACCCTATTTGTTGCTGCAATAATTCTTACATCTATAGGTATCCCTTTATAACTTCCCACCCTATAAATAACCCTTTCTTCCAATACCCTCAAAAGTTTTGCCTGTGCTTCAAGATGGAGTTCTCCTACTTCATCTAAAAATATTGTTCCTCCATTTGCTGCTTCAAACTTCCCTTTTGTTGTCTTATAAGCGCCTGTAAATGCTCCTTTTTCATAACCAAATAATTCACTCTCTATCAAATTTGGGGGAATTGCACCACAATTTATTGCTATAAATGGTTTATCACATCTTGGTGATAAATCATGAATAGCCCTTGCTACAAGCTCTTTTCCAGTACCTGTTTCTCCAATAATTAAAACTGTTGTAGGAGTTGGGGCAACCTCATATATTAAAAGCTGAACCTCTTTCATTTTATCAGAAGAACCAATAATAGTAACAGAAGTATCCTTTTCTAAAAATAAATGCTTCAATCTCTTATTCTCATCCTCTAACTTATATTTATAAATAATTCCTGAAAGAATATCCGCAACATTTTCCATAAACTCTAAAATATGCTTTAAATCCTGCTTATCATGACTACTATAATCAACGGAGATCGTTCCTATTACATCACCTTTATACTTTATCGGAACACAAATAAAACTTATTCCTTCTATCTTTTTTCTAATTCCTGTCTTATTTAAAAACTTAGGTTCTTTTCCTATATCAGGGATAACTGCTGGAACACCAGTCTCTGCTACCTTACCAATAACACCCTCTCCTAGTTTATAAACTACATCCTTTTTACTTTCTCCTTGAGGAGAGTGGACAACCTCAACTTTAGCACCAGCATCCTTTTCTACAACTGTAATTATACCCCTTTCTAGATTTAATTCATGAGATAATATATCAAGTACCTTATTAAGTAATACACTAATAGGCTCATCAACTGCTAAAATTTTGGCTATTTTTACTAAAACTTCAAGTTCTTCTCTTAAAAGTCCCATAGAAATTACTTTAACTTACCTCGTATCCCAAGTTCTTTATAACACTATCCCTATTTCTCCAATCTTTTTCTACCTTAACCTCTAAATTTAAATAAACTTTTTGATTTAATAAAACTTCTAATTCCTCCCTTGCAAGTCTTCCTATTTCTTTTATCATCCTACCATTTTTTCCTATAAGAATTTTCTTTTGATTGTCCCTCTCAACTAAAATCTCTGCATCTATAACAAACACCTCTGGATTCTTCTCACCCGGTCTCATCGAAACAACTCTAACAGCAACAGAATGAGGAATCTCTTCATAGGTTTTTCTTAAAACTTTCTCTCTAATAATCTCTGCTATCATAAGCCTTAAAGGAACATTTGTGATTTCCCCATCGGAATAATACTTCACATTATCAGGTAGATAGTCTATTATTGTAAATAAAAGACTATCAATATTATCATTTTTTAAAGCACTTATTGGAAAATACTCATCAAATTTATATTCTTTTGAAATATTATCAAGAAGTTCTAAGATATCATCTTTACTCACCAAATCTATTTTATTAAGTATTAAAAAAACAGGTTTACCTTTTTCTTGAAATTTTTTTATATATAAATCATAAACTTTTTTATCTCCCGATGTAAATCCTTTAGAAGCGTCTATCATAAAAAGAAGAATGTCTGCATCATCAATACCTGAGGTGGCCTCCTCCATTATAAACTCACCTAACTTATGCTCAGGTTTATGAAGGCCAGGTGTATCAATAAAAATAATCTGAGCATTATGAAAGTTTTTTATACCTAAAATCTTAAATCTTGTTGTTTGAGGTCT
>JAMORN010000322.1 GCA_027063545.1 bacterium
ATTTTCAACAGTTTGAGAAGCTGCCATTGCAACAGGATTAACATAAATTCTTGAATATAATCTTATACCTCTTTCCATTGTAAGCATATATCTAGCTGAACATGAGTATAGTAATAATATAATAAAAAATATAAGAACTTTTTTTATAAAAATAGTCTTTATTCTCATACTTTTTTCTCCGGTTTCCCCCTTATTTTTCTAAAAATCTTTAATATAAAGAAAATTAAAAATGAGAAGTTAAGAGAGCAAAAAAAAGAATATTCTCAAAAAAATATTACTATTTTATATATTAATCCTTGGGATATCATCGTTTATAAAATTTTCTAATGTTGCAATTTCTGAAGAAATTGAATGTTTAACATTCTCTATTGTCTTTATATTTATATTTGCATGCGCTAAATTATTTCTTAAATCACTTAGTAAGTACTTTGTAAATGAACTGCGAGGTTCTATTTTTTCTATAATTTGTTTAATTATTTCTGTATTCTGAATTAAATAATTATTCTTTGCTAGTTTTTCACAATCTATCTTTTTTCCTTTACGATATTCTATAGATTTGAAATATAAGTCTTTTATCTCTTTATGTAATTCGTAATAATTTAACCTTCCTGATGGTTCCCATTCTCCATAAGCTTCTATTTTAGCTTGTATTTCCTCTATATATTTATAAACATCTTCAGATATTTCTTTAATTTTTTCTCTTAAATAAATAAGTTTTGCTTCGTTTATAATAGTAATACTTTGAAGAAGATAATTCTTTTTATTAAACTCCTTCGCCAGATAAATATAGGATTCATATTCAGGTAAACTTTCAAATGTAGAAAATAATGAAATTATATAATCTTCCAAATCTTGTAAATCTCTTTTTAATAAATAAATCTCTGATCTATTTTTAATATTCTCTATTGCCTCAATCAAAGCAGGATATGATTTTTCTTTACAATTTCTAATAGAAAGTGCCATTATATCCCAAGAAAATTCATTTAATGTTCTTTTTAACTCTTTAAAAATTGGATTTCTTATTTCTATATTCTTAGAAATAGTAAAATTCTCCTTAAAATTTTTTATAATAAATGAAAGGTTTGCTAAATCTAAATAATCAAAAAGATTTATAATTTCGTATTCTCCACCTTTATCAAGCGAAGGCTTTTTCTTCTCTTTTGCAAATAATACTTTTTCAATCTTTTTACTATTTTTTATATTGTGCATAATTGCATCTATTATCATTAAAACAGGAAAATGACGAAAGCCATGAGTAATATCAATAATAACTCTCGCATAAGAGTAAATAGCATCATCAATAATTGAAAAAATTTGAGAAAAATCATTTTCATTTTCAATTAAATAACCCTGTGAAAATATTTTATTTATTTCCTCTTCAGGGAAACCTTTATTTTTCAAAACTTCTTTTTGAATCTCATATGCCGCCTTTGTGTATATAGGAATAATACTGTAACCTTTTGTTCCATAAGTAGAAATTAAAATAGGAAACATGTTTATATCTTTTATCTTATTTTGAAATTCCTCTAATGTTGTAGAATAATATAAAGATGGTTTTATTTCTGAATTATATATAAATCTTCCGGTAATCTTATCTATTTTTCCACCAATAGTTCCTAAAATTGTGATTACTGCTTTTTTTGCCATTTTTCTTATAAATTATTTTTTTGTTAACTTTCTACTATTCTTTTTAACTCTTTTAATTTCTCTTCCCTCTTGGGCTTTTTTTTAAACCACTTATTTCCTATATTCTTTGTTGCTTCAAGAAGGGCTTTTGCCATTTCCTTTTGTTTATTTATATCTTTTTCCTGAATTACCAATTCATAATTTGAACTAAAATTCTCTTTCTTTGTTTGTTTTAATATTTCTATTATCTTTTTAAAAGACTCTTCTTCTAAATATTTAGTTTCTTTTTTATTTTCTACTTTTTGAGCCAAATTTTTCGTATCTAAAAAAGAATTTTTACTATTTTCTTCTAACTTATTGGCTTTATTATGAGTATTTAGTTTATTAAATTCTTCTAATCTTTCATTTAACAAATTAAGATCATCAAATAAAGAAACCCACCCTAACTGTAGTTCTCTATCTCCTATTTTATAAACCCATGTGGTTGTCTGATATGGTTTCTCCTCTTCAGTTTTTCCCCGTCTAATTTTTATTTTTCTTATTTCTTCAATAGTTTTAGAACCTGCTCCTGAAAGTTTTCCTAACTTTATCAAAACATAATCATTTGAAATTTCTGGAATATAAACTCCTTGAAATAACCTTTCTTCTCTCTCCTTAATTGTTGAGTAAAAATCTCTTAAAGCATTTATTACATTATTATAATTCAAAACAAAACCATTCATCTCTTCATAAGTTTTGGTTATTCTATTTTTATATATTGTTATAGTGCCTTTAAAAATTCCTCGTTCTATTACTTCTAATACTACAGGAATAGTATTCTTTATCATAGAAGTTCTTCCTCTATTTAATGGTTTTACTAACTTTAGAGTATAGGAATTATTTATTGGATAAAAATCACTTACTTCTAAATATTTAAGAAAATCTTTTTTTACATTTATTTTAATATCATCCACATTGTCAATTAAATTTATATTATTCTGAAAAATTAAACTCTCAAATTTTTGAGTATCTATTTTCTTATTATAATACTGTGAAAAAAGTGAG
>JAMORN010000323.1 GCA_027063545.1 bacterium
AAAGATGTTCCTCCCATGAAGGTAACAAGAGAAGTGATTTTACAGAAAGCTTTAGCTAGGATAAAAGATATTTTAAAAGATAAAAAAGTCACATATTTAGATGGAAGAGAATTTGACTGGACAGATTATTAAGATAGAGGTTGGACCAATAATTCTTTTTGGGGCTCATGGAGTTTATCCTGAAGAAAAGAAATTACCAAGAGAATTTGAAATTGTTGTTAAGATTGATTATTTTTTTAAAGAAAAATTTCTGGATTATACATTAATAGTTGATATTGTAAAAAATATTTTTTATAAGAAAGTCTATGATTTATTAGAAGATATGGCTTTAGATATAAAAAATGAAATTTTAAACTACGATTATAACAGTATACCAATAGAAAAAGTTAAAGTAAAAATAACAAAGAAAAAACCACCAATAGAACATGTTGAACAATTTAGCGTGGAGGTGTAAAGGAAACTATGGAAAGGGTAATTTTATGTATCGGAAGTAATATTGAACCAGAAAAGCATATTGAGGAAGTAAAAGAAAAAGTAAAACAAATTCCCAAAACAACAGGATGGCTATTTTCAACATATTATTATTCATTACCAGATAGTTTTACATCTGATAATGTTTTTATTAATGTAGCAGCTTACTGCGAGACAGAGTTAACACCACAAGAGTTTTTAGAAGAGATTCATAAAGTTGAAGAAGAAATGGGAAGAGTAAGGGACCCTAATAGAAGATACATGGATAGGGTAATTGATATTGATATTATATTCTGGGGTAATTCTAAGATAAATGAAAAGGATTTAGTAATACCTCATCCTAAATGGAAAGAAAGACACTTTATATTAAATCCTATTAAACAACTAGTATCTGAGCATAAATTTATAAAGAATTATTTTAATTATTTGAAAGGAAAAAGTGAAGACTAGTATTTATATTGCTATTGATGGTAATATAGGGGCTGGAAAGAGTAGTTTAGTTAGATTATTGAAATATATTTTAAAAGCTAGAGTTTTAGAAGAGCCTGTAGAGGAAAATCCTTTTTTAGAGGCTTTTTATAAAGACCCAGAAAAGTTTGCTTTTCATAACCAGTTATATTTTTTAGTAGCTAGATATAAACAACTTATAAGCATAACCCAGCTTTCCTTTTTTTATAATTATTATTTAACAGACTATTTATTTTATAGAGATAGAATATTTGCAGAGTTAACCTTATCAAAACATGAATTGAATTTATATTATAGTTTATATAATATTGTAGAAAAAGAAGTACCAATTCCCGATTATGTTGTTTATTTAAAAGCAGATATAGATACTTTAGTAAAAAGAATAAAGTTAAGAAATAGAAGTTTTGAACAGGATATTTCAAAGGATTATTTACTAAAACTAAACGATTATTATAATGAATTTTATACAAAATATGATAAATCGCCACTTCTTATTTTAGATGTATCTAATATTGATTTTGTAAATAATGAAAATGATCAAGAGAAAGTTTTAAAAGAAGTGTTAAGTTTTATTGAATATGAATAAACTTTTTGATTTACATATTCATAGTACATTTTCCGATGGATTTTATACGCCTTCAGAAATTCAGCAATTATATAATAAACATAATATATTATTTGGAATAAGTGATCATTTATCTAGATATATGGGGATAACTGATAATGAAAAACTTATAAAATATATAGATACCTTAGACTCTTTAAAAATAAAAAAGGGTATAGAGATAGATTTAGGGTATTTCCCAGAGAAAATAGAAAGAGAGAATTTAAAATATTTAGATTATATTATTGGGTCTATTCATATAGTGAAAATTGATGGTAATTCTTTTTCTTTATGGGATGATAGTTATTATAATCAAGAATATACTATTTCTGATATAAAAGAAAAATACATTCAATTTATAATAAAAGTATTAAGAAGTTTTGAAATAAATATATGGGGTCATCCAATGATGATCCCAGGATTTTTTTATAATTATGATACGAAGATAGATCATAGTATTTTTTCTATAAGCGATTACGAAAGAGTTCTTTCGGTTGTGAAAGAAAAGGATATTGCTATAGAACTTTCATCAAGATATAATTTACCACCAGAGGATATGATAAAAGTAGCTTTAGATTTAGACTTGAAATTTTCTATAGCTTCTGATGCCCATAGTCCTAGTAACTATTTAGATCTTTCCTATGCTGAGTATATTATTAATAAATTTGATTTAAAAGAAAAAAATTTTTTTAACATTTTTTGATTTATAAAAGTATTTTTATATTATAATTGATGAAACAATATAAAGAGATAATAATAGAATTTGGTTTGACACGAGATATAAAAGAAATCGTTGATGAAATAGAAGAAAAGGCTTATAATTTATATAAACAGGGTTATTATTACGAAGGTGTGTATGTTGATGCTGTTTTAAGTAAAATATACCTTCTCTTTTATAAGAAAATATAAACTACGGAGGATATATGGATTATAAAATCTATAAAAAAGGAAAATTTAAAATTGTAGAGATAAATGGAAATTTAGAAATAAATGATCCTAAGGTGAGAGAATTAGATAAAGAAGTCTTAAAACTTACTTATAATGGAGAAAAGTTTTTTATTTTTGATTTAAAAGGTATAAGCTACTTAGATTCCAGTGGGATCTCTATTTTTGTAGATGTTATTCA
>JAMORN010000324.1 GCA_027063545.1 bacterium
TAAGGACAAAAGACGAGACCACTCAAAAAGCAGTTGAAAGGTTATTTAATAAAGCAAAAACACCCGATGAAATCTTAAATTTATCAGAGAGAGATATTAGCAGTTTAATTTATCCTGTTGGTTTTTATAATATTAAAGCAAAAAGAATTAAAGAAATTTCAAAAATAATAAAAGAAAAATATAATGGAGAGGTTCCTAAAACTTGGGAAGAACTTCTTGCTTTGCCAGGGGTTGGAAGAAAAACAGCAGCTTTGGTTCTTTCAGAAGGATATGGTATAGATGCAATTTGTGTTGATACTCATGTTCATAGAATATCAAATAGGCTTGGTTGGGTAAAGACAAAGACTCCAGAAGAAACAGAAAAAGCCTTAATGGAGATAGTTCCAAAAGAGTATTGGAAGAGGATTAATAAATTATTTGTGGGTTTTGGCCAGACAATTTGTAGGCCTGTGTCTCCTAGATGTAATGAGTGTCCTATTAATAGTTATTGCTCTTCAAAAGGTAGGATGATTGGATAAGTTGGCTTTTTTAAGATTGTATCTATGAAACATAATAAAGTGAGAAAACTATTTTTTTAATGTTCTTATAACTAATTTGGTCAAGGAAGAAGGCGAGCAAAAAGAAAATTTTTCTATTCGAAGATTGATAATGAATTTTATTATACTTATATACTTACATTAAAAAATGAAAAACTTGCTAGAAAAAATGACTTGATTTTTGGTTTTCTTTTGTTATATTTTATTTGTGATATTAAATTGTATAAAATTTAGTATAGAGATAAATAATTAAAAATATATTAATTTAGAAGAGACAATAAAGTTATAATCCGATTTTCTTATAATAGGGAATTAATGATGATGATGATGAAATATGGTTTGTATCCAGAGTGATGGAAATTTGCAAGATGGTGGATATCCCCGAAGATTTTGATAAATAAATTGAGTTAAATAAAGTACCCATTTCCGTGGCTTGAAAATATTTAAAATATTCAAAATATTAATCCAATAGGAGAATAGGAGAATGCAATGGCGAAAAAATATATGGAAATGAGAGAAATAACACATTCGGATTATATGGAATTTATAAAAGATCATGATAGTGTTATTATAGAAGATGTGAAAATTAAACTTCATAACAATTGGAAAATAAAATCTTATGGTCCGCCTAATGATTATACCTTAGAACGTACCACAGTATGGAGTTTTCCAGATCGTGGAGATTGGGCAACACATAAAGGTAATTATAGAGGAAACTGGTCTCCTTATATTCCAAGAAATCTTATTTTGAAATATACTCAAAAGGGAGATTGGGTTCTTGATCAAATGATGGGTAGCGGAACATCATTAGTAGAAGCAAAGTTATTAGAAAGGAATGCCATAGGAGTGGATATAAATCTCGAAGCTGTTATGGTTGCAAGGGATCGTTTAAATTTTTCATACAATCCACTTTTCCCAAAATATAAGGAGCCCATAATAAAAACATATTGGGGCGATGCTAGAAATCTTGATAAAGTAGAAAATGAAAGTATAGATTTAATAGTTACTCATCCTCCCTATGCAAGTATAATTTCATATACTAAAAATAAAAAACTAACTGATGATTTGTCTCAATTACCATTTGAGGAGTATCTAAAAGAAATGCGAAAGGTAGCAGAGGAATCATTCAGAATATTAAAGCCAGGGAAAATATGTGCCATATTGATTGGTGATACAAGGAAGCATAAACATTATGTCCCGATTGCGGTTAGAGTTATGCAAGCATTTTTAGAATCTGGTTTTATATTAAAAGAAAATATTATCAAATTACAGTGGAATATGAAGACCACAAGAGAGAGATGGCGGGCAAGAGAGTATGAATTTTATCTTATAGGACATGAACATATTTTTGTTTTTAGGAAACCTGAGAATGAAAAAGAATATAGAAAATACAAGTTTAGTGTGAAGTGGTGGTAAAATGGTGAAATTTAAAGAACTTGGGTTTAACAATTTTGATGAATACAAGAAAACATTCTTTAAGACTTTATTATCATCTAATAAAACTTATGAATATTTCGTAGATTGGCACAAGGTGAAAGGTATAGTTAATAAATATATGGAAGAACTTTCATTATTAAATTCATTGACAAAAATTAATGCATCTAAAAGAGATAAATATTTCCATGATTTATTATGCAAATATCCGCAAGTAGTAGAAATTATTCCTCTACTTATTGCAGAGAGAGCAAAGAAAGGAAGGATTGATATTTTTGACCCAGAAATTGAAACTTTTTTAAGTTTTGAATTTAAGAGTTCAAAAGTTAGTGATAAAACAATTCCTCAAATCGTTAATTTTTGTATTAAAACAGGTATTTTAAATTTATTTCAAGAAATAAAAGATGTTTACGATTATTTACTAGGGGTAGAGGTCGGTTTAGACACAAATGCGAGGAAAAACCGAAGTGGAGATATTTTTGAAAAGATGTGTCAGATAAAAATAAAGAAACTTCTAGGAAGTAAATATAAAATAGTAAATAATGATCCTAATTTTTCTTTATATCCTGTAGTTACAAAAGGTAAAAGTAAAGGGAAAACACATGACATTGTGATCTATAAAAACAACAAACCTATTTTAATAGGGGAATTTAACTTTTACAATACCACCGGAAGTAAACCAACTTCTATAGCAG
>JAMORN010000325.1 GCA_027063545.1 bacterium
ATCTTATAAGCATTCTTTTCAAACTTACCACCAGCATGAAGTTTTGTCATTATAAGTTCAACAGCAGGAATTTTATACTCAGAATGAATATCAACAGGAATACCTCTACCATTATCTTCTACTTCAATAGAATTATCTTTTTTTATTTTTACATATATTCTATTACAATAACCTGCTAAAGCTTCATCAATAGAATTATCAATAACCTCCCATACTAAATGGTGAAGACCATTAACATCTGTGGAACCTATATACATTGCTGGTCTTTTTCTAACAGCCTCAAGACCTTCTAGTACTTTTATAGAATTTGCATTATAGTTATTTTGAGTATTATCCATAAATTCTCCTTCCTTTTGAAGATTTTATACTTATAAGAATATATTAAAATAAAATATTTATAGGTAGAAAGAAAATATATAGTTTAAAAAATAAATTTTATTCGTCTTAATTATAACTCACTTAAAAGTTTTTTTATTTTTTTATCTAATTTTTTTATTTTTTTTTCTTTCTGTTTTATCTCTTTTATTATATCTTCTTTTTCC
Organism: bacterium; assembly: GCA_027063545.1. Taxonomy (GTDB): domain Bacteria; phylum JAMORN01; class JAMORN01; order JAMORN01; family JAMORN01; genus JAMORN01. Next base: position 543 of record JAMORN010000325.1, read on the forward strand.
AATATAAGTTTTTTTTCCTCTTTTAATTTTTTATTATTAATATAAATAGAAGGATTTAAATTATAATTGTTATTTTTTATTTCATCTAAGTCTACTATATATGATAAATTTATATATTCTTTTCTTAACTTTAATACTTTTTTAATTATAGAATTAGTTATTGTTAATATCATTTTAAATCTTATTCTTTTATATGTTGGTGTCTCATCTGTTTCATTATATATATCCTTTACATCATCAAGTACTTCTCTTAAATCTATATACATAATATTATTTGTTTTCTTATTTTTCCTTAATATTAATATTACCTTTGACATTATATAATGAATAAATATAAAATTAGGAAGAAGAACTATTGAATCTATATAATTTTTTTCTATTAAGTTTTTTCTTATAATATCATAGTTTTTTAATTCACTAAATAAAAATCTATCAGGTAAAACAACAAATAATACTCCATCTTTTTTAACAGATTCTAGCATATGCTGAACAAATAATTGTTCTAATCTCATATTTTTAAATAATACATATCTAAATCTATTATATTTATCATTAATTAATTTTTCATAATCTATTTCTGTTTTGATTAATGGAGGTACAGAAACAACTATATCAAATTTCATTAATTTATTATTGTATACATGTTTAGGATCTTCTATTGTATCCCCTAATTTTAAATCGGCATCATATATTTCATTAAAATACATATTCATTCTACATATATTATAAATATTTAAATCTTTTTCCTGACCATATATTTTTATATTTTTAAATTTCTTTGCTATATGTATTAAAAGACTTCCTGATCCACATGCAGGATCATATACAGATTTTGGCTTTTTTTTTACAAAGGAAGATAAAGATGAGATTATTGATGATATATAATCTGGTGTATAAAAATTTCTATTTTGTCTTATTCTACTAATTTCATAAAAATTTTTTATTATATTTTCAAATATTTCTCCTTTATCTATATTATTTTTTTCTAAAAATGAAGGTAAAAAAATAACTTTATTAATATTATCTAAAATACTTTTTAATAATTCATTTTTATTTTCTCCAAAAATAATATCAGAATTAAAATCAAGATTTTTAAATAAATCTTTAAAATATTTTTTATTCTCTTTTTCTAGTAATATTAAAGCATTATTAATAATATTTCCAATATCTTCATTATTTCTTTTTTTAAATAAATAATCAAAAGAAGCATTATCTGGTATTTTAAAAGGAATTTCTTTTTCCTTTTTAGTATCTGTTATATATTTTATAAAAACAAGCGTTAATATATAATTTATATAATCAATACAATTTTCATTATTTGTAAAATATCTTATTATATAACAATTATCTAAAATTATCTTAATATAATCTATACTTTTCATAATTAACCTCTTTTTCTAAAATATATAATCTTTGAAAATAGCTATTTTTAAATCATTATAATCTTTATTTAAATCATTAATAAATTTTATTTTTTCATCTATTAATTCTAATAATTCAACTATTTTTTTCTGTTTATTAAAATCTGGTAATCTTATTTTTATTTCTTCTAAATCTTTTTTCTTTATCATTTTAACAAAACTTCCTATCTTTTTTGATGCTAGTATTTTTTTTATAAATGGATTCTTTAAATAATATGCTAAAAATTTAGGATGAACAATATTTTTATAATTTTCTTTAATTCTAATACATGCTACAGTAAATGGTATAACAAGATTTATAAACTTTTTATCTATATAAGCTATTTCTATAGGTTCTCTTAATCTTACTAATATATCATTTTCCTTGGTATAATATTTAGTAAAATAATGTTTAGATTCCTCAACAAATATTGTTTTTTTTATACCTTCTTTATTGGGTTTTATTGTATCTTCATTAAAAAATTTTAATGTTATTAAATTTTCTTCTATTTCATTTTGATCTAAATTACCTTCCTTTAAATCCTCATCTATAATAGCTTCCGAAAATCTCTTTACTTTTTTTATTACATTTACTTTTTTCTTTCTTCCTGTAAGAAAACCTATTTTTACATTTGCTATATCTTTTAATATAAATTCTTTCATATATATCCTCACTATTTTTTAAGTTATATTAATTAATATAACTTAATTTTTGTTA
>JAMORN010000326.1 GCA_027063545.1 bacterium
CAAAATAATCCTCAAAACTATTCTTATAATTTTTACAGGTAAAGGAGCTTATTAATAATGGTAAAAGTATTAGTCACAGGTGGTGCTGGATATATAGGTAGTCATATAGTAAAAATACTAGGAGAGAAGGGATATGATATATTAATATATGATAATTTATCTAAAGGACATAAGGAAGCTATTTTATATGGAAAATTAATTATAGGTGATCTAAAAGATAAAAGTCTATTATCAAAGGTATTAAGTAGTTATAAGCCAGATATTGTTATTCATATGGCGGCTTTTATAGAAGCAGGACTTTCAGTTAAAGATCCTGTTTTATTTTATAAAAATAATAGATCAAATACTATTAATTTAATTTCTACAATGTTAGAACATAATATAAGAAAGTTTATATTTTCCTCTACAGCTGCTATATTTGGAAATCCTGAATATATTCCTATAGACGAAGATCATCCTATCAAACCGATAAATCCTTATGGATATTCTAAAGCTTTTATTGAAGATATATTATATGATTTAAGCTTTAAAAATGACTTTTTTGGTGAAAGAGTAGAGAATTTTAATTATGTATCTTTAAGATATTTTAATGCTGCTGGAGCTGATCCTTCTGGTAAGATAGGAGAAAGTCATAATCCAGAGACTCATTTAATACCTTTAGTATTAAAGACTGCAAAAGGTGAGAGGGCATATATAACAATATATGGGACTGATTATCCAACAGAAGATGGTACAGCTATAAGGGATTATATACATGTAAATGATTTAGGACAATTACATGTTCTTGCAATGGAATATTTATTAGATGGAGGAAAAAGTAATTATTTTAATTGTGGTTATGGTAGAGGATACTCAGTAAAAGAAATAATAGATATCTCTAAGAAGGTAACAGGAAAAGATTTTCCTATAAAACTAGGAGAAAGACGAGAAGGAGATCCATCTATATTAATAGCTGATAATAAAAAGATAAAAAGAGAGCTCTCTTGGGAGCCCTCTTATGATGATATAACTTTAATAATACAGACTGCTTGGAATTGGGAACTTAAAAGAAGATATTAATTATTTTTTAATTTAAAAAATTCTAATATTTTTCTTAATTCTTCTATATTTTTCTTATTAACTTCTGATATTTTAATAAGATTATTACTTTGACTTAATATTTTTTCAAAAGAGTTATTTAGTAAGTTCATCATATGGTCAAGCTTAGACTTAATATTATTTAATAAAGTAATATTTTTATTAAGTTCTCCAATCTCTGTTTTAATTTCAATATTACCTTTTTTAATAGCTTTGTGAGACTCTGTTAAAGAATTAATAGAATGGATTACATCACTAGATTCTTTTTTAGATTTATTTAAATCTTCAATGATGTTTACTATATTGTCTGAAATTTTTATTATTTTATCAGTTATATCAGAAAATTCTTGTTTTATATTTTTTGTGCTATTTGTTGCAGAGTCAATACTTTTTAAATTTTGTTCAACATTAGAAGAAATTTGTTTAATATTCTTTGCTATTGCTTGAGAGAGTTCTCTTATTTCTTCAGCAATTACTTTAAAACCAGATCCAGATGAAGACTCACTATTTGCTGCCTCAATTGCTGCATTTATGGCTAAGATATCTGTTTGATCAGCTATTTCTGTAATTAATTTTATAATTTCTAGCATGCCTTGAGAGTTTTCTTTTACATTTATCATTATTTGTAGAGCATCTTCAAGTTTATTGTTCATATTCTGGATTTTATCTGTTATAGATATTAAATTTTCTTTTTCATTTTGTGCTTTAATCGCTACATCTTCTATTTCTTTAATTAACTTTGATATTACTATAGAAGTATGATTAATAAGTTCTGTTTCATCTTCAATGTTTTTTATCATCCTTTCTATAGTGTCAACAGTTGTTTTAATAGAAGTATTTATTTCATTTATAACTTGAGTTATATATGAAGATGTTTCTATAGAAGATTTTTCTACATCAGACTTTATATTCACTATTTGTAGATTACTAGTTTCAATTCCTTTCTTTAGAGTTTCAAAATCGGCATATATCCGATTTAATGTATTTTTTACGTTATTTATTATCCTATTTAAATTATACTGAAGAGATTTTAAATTTGAAGCCATAGTACCTATCTCATCCTGAGTATCAATATTAAATTCTTTAGATAGATCTCCGTTAGATAGATCTTTTATATCTTTTGTTATTTCGGATATAGGAGATATTATATATTTATTTAATATATTAGATATTATAATATATAAAATAAATGTAAATATAATACCCCATATTAATGTATAAAAAATATAAGAAGTATATTTTTCAGAAGCTTTTTGTAGTATATTTACAATATCATTAGATAATGACAGTAATTTGTTATTATTATTATAAATAAACTCCACATCCTCATATGTATAGTTAGTAGATTCAATGTTTCTTATAGATGTTTTAAATTTTTCCCATATATAATTTAACTTTTTTAGTTCATTAGGAGTATACCCTAACCTTTTTTTTAACGATTCTATATATATTTTTTTTCCATCAGGAGTTAATGTAAATCCTCCATTATTAAACGCGTTTAGCGTTTTATCAAATAGATTAAGTGCAGATTCACATTCTTTTTTTATTTTATCTTTTTTTTCATTTACTAATTTATGG
>JAMORN010000327.1 GCA_027063545.1 bacterium
ATATAATTTAGTACCTTCAGGTATTCCATAATCTTCGTATATCTGTGGTTCCGGGGTATATTCTTCTTTACAATGATCACATAATTTTCTTGCAAGTCTTTGAGCTAACACACCTATAACAGAAGATGAAATTAAAAATGGTTCAATACCCATATCAATAAGACGTGTAAAAGCTCCAGGAGCATCATTTGTGTGAAGTGTAGATAATACCAAGTGTCCTGTTAATGCCGCTTCTATAGCAATTTCTACAGTTTCCACATCTCTCATTTCTCCTACCATTACTATATCAGGGTCCTGACGTAAAATTGATCTTAACCCGGCTGCAAAAGTAAATCCTGCTTTCGGATTTACTTGTCCTTGAGTGATACCAGAAAGTAAGTATTCTACAGGGTCCTCTAGGGTAACAATATTTACCTCAGGAGTTGATATCTCAGATAGAGCAGCATATAATGTAGATGATTTACCAGATCCTGTAGGACCAGTTACAAGAACAATACCATTAGGCATTCTTATAAGTTTTCTAAAACGTTCTAAATCATCAGGCTCAAATCCTATATAATCTAAGTTAAGAAGAGATTCATCTCTATCCAATATTCTTATAACAATTTTTTCTTGAACACCATAAAATCTAGTATTTGCAGGAAAAGAAGAAAAACGTAAATCTATAACTTTTCCACCATATTTAATTTGAGATCTACCATCTTGAGGTTTTCTTTTTTCAGATATATCCATTCCAGATATAATTTTAAGTCTGGAGATTACGGGAGCCATTAGTTTAATTGGTATAGAAGCTTTTTCAACTAATACACCATCTATTCTATATCTAATTCTCAATCCATGGTCCATTGGTTCAATATGTATATCAGATGCTTTTTCCTTTATAGCTGTTGTAATTATGGTATTTACCAGTTTTATAACTTGCTGACCAGACTCATCTGCCTCTGCTAATTCTTCTAAATCCTGTTCTTCGACTACTTCAACATCTTCATCGTCAGCATCAATACCACCCATTTCTGTGATAACTTTATTTAATTCTTCTTCCTCTTCTTCTCTAAAGACTTCATCTATTTTAGCTAATATATTTTGTTCAGAATCAATAACAGGTTCAACTTCCATTCCAAATCTAAATTTTAAGTGATCTAACACTTTTATATTATTAGGATCTGAAATAGCAACAGTAATTTTATTATCTTTAGTATATAAAGGAAGTACTTTATATTTTTCATATAAACTTTTAGGTAATTTTTTTATAAGATCTTTATCAACTTTTATGTTTCTTACGTTTATTCTAATTAACCCAAATTGTTCAGCAAGATATGTTGCGAGATCATCAGGACTTATAATTCTTTTTTCAATTAGAATTTCTCCAAGTTTTTTCTTTGTTATTTTTTGTTCTTGTAAGAGTTTATTTAATTGTTCGGGAGTTATTATTCCTTTTTCAATTAATATTTCTCCCAATTTCTTTTTTAATCTATGTTCACTATAATTACCTAAAATTTCTTCTAGCTTTTCTTTTGTTATATATCCTAAATTTATAAGAATTTGTCCTAAAGGAATATTTTTATCTCTATTTAAGTCTTGAATTTTTATAGCATGCCTTAATTGTTCTTCAGTTATTAATCCTTGAGATACAAGAATTTCTCCAATTTTTTTTCTTGTTTTATTTTTTAAAACTGCATGTTTATCATTTTCTAAAAATTTATCTAAAGCCATAATTTAAGCCTTTTTTAGAAATATTTTATTGATTGTATATTTTAATATAAACCTATATTTTTATTTTGTCAAATAGAAAATTTATTTTTAAACTAAAAAATTTTTTTATTTTTTAGCCTATAAATTTGTTAAAAATAGGATATATTTATATGATAAAAGTTATGGTTGTTTTATCAGTATTATTTACTTTTTACTTAATTTACGAGTATTTTCTATTTTTTCTTATATTGAAGATATGGGCTTCTAAGAAGACGTATGTGATTTATAATTTAAATGAATCTGATTTATCAAAAAAGATTTCTATTATAATTTCTGCCTATAACGAAGAGAAAGTAATATATAAAAAACTAGAAAATATAACAAACCTGAATTATCCTAAAAAAAATATAGAAATCGTTGTAGTAAATGATTGTAGTGATGATAAAACAGAAGATGAAATAAAGAGATTTATAGAAGATTATAATGATATAGAAGTAGTGTATATAAAAAATCTAAAGAGATCTGGAAAAAGTGTATCTTTAAATAAAGCCATAAAGATGGCAAAAGGTGAATATATACTTCTTACAGATGCAAATATAATGTTCGATAAAGATTATTTAAAAAATCTTATAAAGTCTATGAAGAATAGTAAAATAGGAGCTGTTAGGGGCCATTTAATTATGAGTAAGGATATTGATAATATAACCCTATCTGATATGGAAACTTCTTATTGGGATATTGAAGAGAAAGTTGGGTTATGGGAGTATAAAATAAAGACAGCCATTAATTTACCAGGAGCAGGTTATTTAATGAGAAAAGATTTATATGAATTAATACCAGAGGATAGAGTTATAATGGATGATTTTTTTGAATCTATGGCTATCTTAAAAAAAGGTTATATTATTGCTTATTCGGTAGATGCTTTAATGTATGAAGCGCCCAGTAGGGAAATTTGGG
>JAMORN010000328.1 GCA_027063545.1 bacterium
AGTTATTAGTCCATAATGATTTAAATAATGATCTACTATATCAAGCCAATAAAGCCCTGCATCTGTGGTAAAAACAAGAGAGCCTAAAAAACCAATAATTGAAACATAAGTAACTACTTTTTTTCTACTTACCCCAAATTTGTCTATCATTGCAGAAGTAAAAGCCTCAATAATAGATATAGATGAAGATATACCAGCTATAGTAAGTAAAAAGAAAAATAATACCCCAAAAAGCTTACCAAAAGGTAAAAGAGAAATAACTTTAGGATAAGCAACAAAAGCAAGTCCTATTCCTTGAGAAACAACATCATTTATATCTTTACCTTGCTGTGTAGCCATATATCCTAAAATACTAAAAACACCAAATCCTGCAAAAACTTCATAGGCACTATTGGAAAATCCAACAATTAAACTATTTTTAAAAATGTTAGCTTTTTTTGGCAAATAAGAAGCATAAGCTATCATTATCCCAAAAGCTAAAGATAAAGAAAAAAATATCTGGCCATAGGCATCTATCCAAACTTTATAATCTAATATTTTAGAGAAATCGGGTGTTACATATTTTTTAATTCCAACAGAAGCCCCAGGTAGCATTATAGACCAAATTATAATAAAAATAGTAACAAAAAATAGAATTGGCATCATTATTCTACTAGCTTTTTCTATTCCTTTTTCTATTCCATTATAGGTTATAAACCAATTTATAAACCATATTATTGCTACTGCAACAACAATAGGAATATTTATTTTGTTAACATCAGATACCCCAGATGATAAACTTAAAAATTTCTTAAAGAAAAATGTATTAGGATCATTACCCCAAGAATGAAAAATAGAAAAGAATATATAGTTAAAAGCCCAACCAATAACTACAATGTAATACATTACAATTCCAAACATAACAAAAATAACTGGCCACCACCCAACCCATTCCCATTTTTCATCTATTTCTTTAAAAGCCTTAGGAGCAGATCCTTCTTTATTATGACCTAAGGCAAACTCAAGCATTAAAATAGGTATACCTGCTGTTAAAAGAGCAATAAAATATGGTATTAAAAAAGCTCCTCCACCATTTTCATACGCAATATAAGGGAATCTCCATATATTACCTAACCCAACAGCTGAACCTATTGCAGCAAATAAAAAACCTATATTAGTACCCCAACTCCCTCTATTGTTAGCCATTTTATAACCTCCGTTAATTAATTATTAGTTATAGATTTATTAAAAATAATAATTTTTTATCAAAAAGAATAAAACAAAAAATTGTTATTGCTCAAAAACTATTTTTTTAAGGGCATATAATAATTGATTAATTCCCTCTTTAGTCATAGAAGAGAAAAAGTATATATTATCAGTAATATCCTTAAATTCTTCTATTACCTCTTCATAAAACTCTTCTTTAATATCATCAGGTATTAAATCAACCTTACTTATTGTAATAATAAAATCCTTTTTTAATAAGCTCTCATCAAATTTTTTTAATTCTTCTCTTAAACTATCAAATTCTCTTCGGATTTCCTGGGAATCAAAACTTTCAGATGAAATAATAAACATTAATGCCTTAGTTCTTTCAATATGTTTTAAAAACTCTATTCCTAGACCCTTCCCATCAGAAGCTCCTTCAATTAAGCCAGGAATATCTGCTATTACAATAGATTTAAACTCTTCTACTTTTACTATCCCAATATTAGGGGTTAATGTAGTAAATGGATAATCTGCTATTTTAGGTTTTGCATTAGAAACAACAGATAAAAACGTTGATTTCCCTGCATTTGGATAACCAACAAGTCCTATATCTGCTAAAATTTTAAGTTCTAACTCTATCCATAATTCCTCACCCTCTTCTCCTTTTGTATATACATAAGGAGTTTGATTTTGAGCATTCTTAAAATGGGTATTACCATATCCTCCTCTACCACCTTTAGCTACAACAACCCTTTGATATGGTTTTGTTAAATCAGCTATTACCTCTTTTGTTTGAGCATTTCTTATAATTGTTCCCACAGGGACTTTTATTACTAAAGATTCTCCATCTTTTCCTTTTCTGTTATCCCCCTTTCCCCTTTCCCCATCCTCTGCTTTATAATGTTTTTGATAAGAAAAGTCCTGTAATGTCATTAGATTTGGATCAGCCTCTATTATAATATCTCCTCCCTTTCCTCCATCTCCTCCTGCAGGTCCTCCCCTAGGAACATATTTTTCTCTTCTAAAAGCAACTATCCCATCTCCGCCTTTACCTGCCTTAACATAAATTTTAGTATAATCTATAAATCTCATCTGTAATACTCCTTTTAATAATAGATTCTAATTCTATGTGTAATTTTTTATGTTCTATTGTATAATATCTTTTCTTTCTCCTTCCTATTCCATGTTCTCCAGATAAAGTTCCATAGTAATCTATTACCTTTTTAAAAAAATCTTCTAAAAAACTTTCATATATTTCTTTTTTATTCAAATATTCATTGTAGTCTACCATTAAATTTATATGAAGATTCCCATCGCCAGCATGGCCAAATGTATATATCTTAAAATATTTTTTATTTTCATCCAAAAACATTAAAAAATCTTTTAATCTTCTTATTGGCAAAGATATATCTTCATTAATTTTATAATTACCTAAATAATAAAGAACAGGAC
>JAMORN010000329.1 GCA_027063545.1 bacterium
AGCATCACAAAACAAAAGTTTAGGAAGATTTAATTTAGAAGGTATACCACCAGCCCCAAGAGGAGTACCACAAATAGAAGTTACTTTTGATATTGATGCCAACGGTATTTTACATGTATCAGCTAAGGATAAGGCTACAGGTAAAGAACAATCTATTAGAATTGAAGCATCTAGTGGATTAACAGAAGAAGAAATTGAAAAGATGAGAAAAGAAGCAGAAGAGCATGCTGAAGAAGATAGAAGACAAAAAGAATTAATAGAAACAAGAAATCAGGCAGAACAATTGATTTATGCAACAGAAAAAACATTGAAGGATATAGGAGATAAGATAACAGAAGATGAGAAAAAGAATATTCAAGAAAAAATTGAAGAACTTAAAAAGGTATTAAATTCTCAAGACAAAGAAGAAATAAAGAGAAAGATGGAAGAATTACAACAATCGTCTTATAAAATAGCAGAAGAGTTATATAAACAACAAGCAGCACAAAATCAACAAAATACTACACAGCAAGCAAGCCAAAATACAACTCAAAATAATAATAATAATAATAGTGATGACGATGTAGAGATTATTGATTAAAGTTTTTTTCCTTATAAAAGGAGAGATTATATATGGCTACTAAAAAAGATTATTATGAAATCCTGGGAGTGCCAAGGGATGCCTCCCAGGAAGAGATAAAAAGAGCATATAGAAAATTGGCTGTTAAATACCATCCAGATAAGAATCCTGGGGATAAAGAGGCAGAAGAGAAGTTTAAAGAAATAACAGAGGCATATGCCGTTTTATCAGATCCAGAAAAAAGAAAGTTATATGATCAATTTGGCCATGCTGCATTTGAACAAGGTGCAGGTGGTGGTTATTCTGGAGGTTATACAGGAGGAGGATTTAATTTTGAAGGGTTTGATTTAAATGACGCTTTTAAAATTTTTGAAGAAGTATTTGGTGGTGGAGATATATTTGATTCTATATTTGGTGGAGGATTTTCTAAAAGGAGAGGTTATAGTTCTAGGGGATATAAGAAAAGAGGAGATAATATACAGGTTGAATTACCACTTACATTAGAAGAGATTGCCACTGGTACTACAAAGAAAATAAAATATAAAAGATACGTTACATGTTCATCATGTGGAGGAACAGGTTCTAAATCAGGGAAGAGAACTACATGTCCTACATGTGGAGGAACAGGACAGGTTAGAGATGTAAAAAGAAGTGTTTTTGGAAATGTTATTAGTATAACCACTTGTCCTACATGTAGAGGGACAGGAGAGATTTTAAGTGATCTGTGTCCTGTTTGTAATGGAACAGGTAGAGTTAAGGAACAAGAGATAGTTGAGGTAAGAATTCCAGCAGGGGTTGAGGAAGGAAATTATATACCTTTAAGAGGTAAGGGCCATCAAGGCTCTAATGGGGGCCCAGCAGGTGATCTAATAGTTATAATAAGAGAAAAACCTCATGAGATTTTTGAAAGAATAGGAAATGATTTATATGCCCGATTAAATATACCTTTTTCAAAGGCAGTTCTTGGTGGTAAGATTAAGATTAAAACATTAGATCAAAAAGAAGTAGAAGTGAATATACCTAAGGGAATAAAATCTGATAAAGTAATAAAATTGAAAGGAAAAGGTTTAGTAGATTATGAAACAGGGAAAAGAGGAGATCTTTATTTAAGAATAAGTATTATTGTACCAGATAATATCTCTAGTGAATATAAGAAGTTAATAGAAGAGTTAGCAAAAATAGAAGAGAAAGAAGGTATAAAGGAATTTTTGGATAAAGATAAGAAAATAAAGCAGTAGAATGTATATATATTACTTACTTTTACTAATAGCCTCCCGATTTAGGGAGGTTTTTTTATATAATGAATTGTGAAAAAATTCATTTTTGTATTGACAATATTTTCTATATATATTATATTAACTATTAGATAGGTCTAACATTAAAAACTAAATATTAAAAAACACTATAATATATGGGAGAATATTATGAAAGTTATAATTAAAGAATTGCCAGAAAAGTATAATTTTATAGATGAAGAAAGAATTCATAGTATTTTAGTCAATACAAAACCAGATAAGATTAAGATTAGAGAGATTCTTGAAAAATCAAAGGCTAAAAATAGATTAACATTGGAAGAAGCAGCAACTTTACTTAATAATGAAGATCCAGATGTTTGGGAGGAGATTTATGCAGCAGCACGATATGTAAAAGAGATAGTTTATGGTAATAGATTAGTTCTTTTTGCTCCCTTGTATATAGGCAGTAAATGTGTAAATGGATGTCTTTATTGTGGATTTTCTATTGATAATCCTCATGCAATCAGAATGACTTTAACGAAGGAAGAGTTGATTAAAGAGGTAGAAGCCTTAGAGGACATGGGGCATAAGAGACTTATATTAGTTTATGGAGAACATCCTGAATATAATGGTGAAAGAATTGCTGAGGATGTAAGGACAGTATATTCAGTTAAGAAAGGAAAGGGAGAAATAAGAAGGGTAAATATAAATGCAGCTCCTATGGATGTGGAAAACTATAAATTAGTTCATGAAGCAGGTATTGGTACATGGCAAATTTTTCAAGAAACGTACCATAGAGAAACATATAAAAAGATGCATCCTAAGGGTCCAAAATCAAATTACTTATGGAGACTCACAGGACTTGATAGAGCAATGGAAGCAGGAATTGATGATGTAGGAATAGGTGTTTTATTTGGGCTTTATAATTATAAATTTGAGGTTTTAGCTCTTCTACAACATACAGAGCATTTGGAAAAAGAGTTCGGAGTAGGCCCTCATACAATAAGTTTTCCAAGACTTAATCCAGCTTTTGGTGCTTTAACAGAAACACCTTATAAGGTGAGTGATGAACAGTTGAAGCACATTATTGCAGTTTTAAGGCTTTCTGTACCATATACAGGTCTTATTCTAACGGCAAGAGAGCCTGCTCATTTAAGAAGAGAATTGTTTAAATTAGGCGTTTCTCAAACTGATGGAGGGACAAGTATTGAGATGAAAGGTTATTCTAAGATGAGAGAGAGAAAGAAAGCTGATCAGGAGCTTGATAAAGAACAATTTAAAATAAATGATGTAAGAAGTTTAGATGAGGTGATATATGAGGCAGTTTTAGATGGCTATATTCCATCTTTTTGTACTTCATGTTATAGAGCAGGAAGAACAGGTGAGCATTTTATGGAATATTCAATACCAGGATTTATACATAATTTCTGTACTCCAAATGCAATTTTAACATTCTTAGAATACTTACTTGATTATGCTTCTGAAAAAACAAAGGAAGTAGGATTTAAATTAATAGATAAAGAGATAGAAAAGTTAAAAGAAGTAAATCCTAAAATATATAATGTACTACTAAAAAAGGTTGAAGAAGTAAAAAATGGGAAAAGAGATGTATACTTCTAAAGAGAAAAAAAAACTAGAGAGAATAAAAAAATCTGTAAAGGATTTTATTAAAAATAAAAATAATATAAAAATTATATTAGCAGAGAGATATAATAAAAGAATCTCCTATATTTGGCATATAGGAAAAGAAAATTTTGAAACACCACATGAGATAGAATTATTTGATAAATACCTTCTTGTAGTTCATACTGAAAATGAGGGGGTTATTTCTGAACTAAAAAATTATCTAAAAAATTTTTTATAAATGCTAATTTTTTTCCATTGATTTTTTTAGTGAAAAAAAATATATTATATCACAAATAATATAAAGTGTGAAAACAATAACACAAAGAGGGTAAGTGTGAAAAAGTTTATAACAATTTTTGTACTTTTATTTATAATTTATTTATTATATATTCAAACTCTTGTGATTCAGGAAATTATAGCTGGATTATTTGGTTCTTTAATAATTAGTTTTATTGTTGTAAATTACTTTAAATTTGATCTATTTTCAGGTAATTTTATAGTTAAGATTGTGAAATTTTTTATACTATATGTCCCTAAACTATTAATAGAAATAGTAAAGGCAAACATTCATATGGCAATGATTGTTTTATCACCAAAGATAAAGATTAAATCTGGGTTTGTAAAACAAAATACTAGTTTAGGCGGAGATATTTCTAGACTAATGTTGGCAAATTCTATAACACTTACACCGGGAACATTAACAGTAGATGTTGATGAAGAAAAAGGTGAGTATATAATACATACTGTTGAAAAAGATAAAGTGAAAGGGAATGAAATAGTAGAACATTTTGAAAAAACTATAAAAGAGGTTTTTGAATGATAGGATTAGGTGTATTAGATTTAACAATAATAGGTTTTATGAGTTTAGGACTTTTGTTTTCTCTTTTTGCAATAATTGTTTCAAAAAGAATAGAAGAGGCAATAGCATCTTTAGATGTTTTAAATATAATAATAAGTGCTTTAATTTTATTACTAGGAGTTGTTTATAAAAATTCTCTCTTCTATGATATTGCAATGATATATGCTGTTATAGGATTTATGGAAACAATAGTATTTTCAAGAATACTTGAAACAACAAAGAAGGAAGAAGAATAATGGTTTTATTAGGAAAAATCTTAATGATAGTAGGGGCTATTTTTTTGTTTTTAGGGGGGTTAGGTGTTTTTAGAATGCCTGATGTGTATAATAAACTACAAGCAGGAACTAAAGCAACAACTTTAGGATTTATGACATTTGCTTTAGGTGTGGGATTTGTTGATGTATCTAATCTTTTAAAAATGATAATAATAATTGTTTTTATAGCTCTAACAAACCCTGTTGGTAGTTCAGTTTTGGCAAAAGCTTCTTTTAGAAGAGGTGTAAATCCAGAGTTTAACAATAAAAGTGAGGAATAATATGTTAGAATTAACTGCGATGGGAATATTTATGTTTATAATACTTTTATTCTCTTATTTTGCAATAGAAGTAAGAAGTATTTTATATTCAATACTTTTTTTGAGTGTAGCCTCTTTGATTGCGGTAGTACTATTTTTAATGTGGCAGGCTCCTGATGTAGCTATGACAGAAGCAGTTATTGGAGCAGGATTTACAACATTTTTACTTTTAATGGCATATCATAAACTATTCAAACACAACAAGGAAGAGGGAGATGAATAAGGTTCTATCACTAATTTCTATCTTTATAATAATAGCAATTATAGGAGCAGGACTTTCAACAGGTCTTAAGGTTTATGATAAAAATAATTTAAATGGAAAAGCTGGCGAGATTTTTCTTAAAAGGGGAGCGTCCTTAAAAAGTGGATATAAAAAGATAGAAGAAGGAACAAAAGTATTTGGAGAGAAGGGTTTTGAGGCAACAGGGGCAAATACAGTTACAGAGGTTGTGGTAAATTACAGGTCTTTTGATACTTTGGGAGAGGTTACAGTTTTATTTATGGCAGCAACAGGGGTTTTAGCTCTATTTTATAGAAGAAAAAGGGATATTTATTTTCTTCAACCAAATTATGTTTTAAAAATATCTAGTATTCTTATTTTACCTTTTATAGTAATGCTTGGTTATTATATATTTATTCATGGTCATTTAACTCCAGGTGGAGGATTTCAAGGAGGAGTGATACTTGCGATAGCAACTCTTCTTTATGTTTTATCAAATCATCATAGTTCTTTTTTAAAAAAGTCTCTTAAAGTTTTAGAAGGCTTATCTGGTATGGGATATGTAGTTATAGGGCTTTTGGGAATAATAATGGGAGGATTTTTTTTATATAACTTTTTACCTTTAGGAAAAGTAGGAGATTTATTTAGTGCCGGTATTGTGCCAATTGTATATATTTTAATAGGTTTAAAAGTTGGGTCTGAAGTTTCAGGAATAATACTTGATTATATAGGGGAGGATGAATAATATGTTGTCGTGGAATGAATTTTTGATTGATTGGGTATTTGTATATGGGCCTTTATCTATATTTTTTATTGGCTTATATGGGCTTATGACTCAGAAGAATTTATTAAAAATAGTAATTTCTATAGATATAATGGATTTAGGGGTCAATTTATTTATAGTGAGTTTAGGATATGTAAAAAATGGTGTGGCTCCGATCTATACCTCAAAAAATTTGATATTTATAAAGAATTTTGTGGATCCTCTTCCACAAGCATTAGTTTTGACTGCGATTGTGATTTCAGTGGCAGTTTCAGCATTTGTGTTATCTTTAACAATAAAAATATATGAAAAATATAAAACTGTAGATATTGATAAACTAAACACATTAGAGGATTAGGCGTATGGTAAAAAATCCAGTATTATTAATTGCACTACCACTTATAATAGGTTTTTTCACAGCATTTATATCTCCTTTTATAAAAAAAGGTTATAGTATTATAGCAATATTTACAGCAGCAATAACTACAATATTATCATCTTTACTTTTTAGTAATTCTGGAACAGATCTTATAACCTATCCAATTGGAGGATGGAGTACAAAATATGGTATATACTTAATTTCAAATATTCAAATAAGTGGTTTATTAGTGTTGGTGAATTTTATAGCGTTTTTAGCTCTTATTTATTATAGTATAAAAGAGAGAGATTTGGGTTCTGAATTAGGGTATTCTTTAGGATTTATACTTTCAATAGCAGCAGTAAATGGTCTTATTCTAACAGGTGATTTATTTAATATGTTTGTTTTTATAGAATTATTATCAATAGGTGGATATATTTTAGCCACACATAAAGGAGGATATTATTCTGCTTTTAAATATGTTGTATTATCTTCAATAGGAGGTTTATTCTTCTTAATTGGTGTAATTTCAATCTATAATGTAACAGGGCTTTTGAGTTTATTATATATTCCTAAAACAGAATCTTTTCATAATCTTCCGGCTATATTTTTAATAGTTTTATCAGTAATTTGGGTAATCGGGCTTTCTGGTGAAAGTGAACTTTTCCCATTAAATATGTGGGTTGGAAGTGTTTATAAAAATACTTCTACTTCAGCAGTTGTATTTTTCGCTAGTGTATTATCAGTAGGAGGAATTTATGCTATTATAAAACTATTAAGTTTAATATTTAATAATGGCTATGCAGCTATATATAGATATATATATGCTTTAGGGCTTATAACATTATTTATAGGTGAAGCAGTTGCTTTTAAACAAAAAGATGCGAAAAAGATGTTAGGTTATTCTTCAATTGCACAAGCAGGACTTATAATTTCGTTAGTAGCATTGAGTATAAAGAGTTCTTTAAATATAGATTTATACTCTTCTGCAATATTTCAATTAATAAATAATATAATAGCAAAGGCATTAGTACTATTTGGATTGGGCGTTATAGGGTATTCTGGTTTTAATAAATTAAAGGGTGTTGGTAAAGAGAGAAGAGAGGTTGCACTTCTTTTAACAATAGGGACTTTATCTTTGGCAGGAATGCCTGGTTTTGCAGGTTTTTGGAGTAAATTTTATATAGTTAAATCA
Organism: bacterium; assembly: GCA_027063545.1. Classification (GTDB taxonomy): domain Bacteria; phylum JAMORN01; class JAMORN01; order JAMORN01; family JAMORN01; genus JAMORN01. The sequence goes on from JAMORN010000329.1 coordinate 7,390, forward strand.
TTGGTATCAAATGGTGAGATTGTTTTTCTTGTGGTATTCTTGTTTAGTGCTTTATTTGAGGTATATTATTTATTAAGACTTTCTCAAATAATACTATTTGAACCCCAAGAGGAAGAGGTTAGTTTAGAGATACCTTCTATTGTTGAGTATGTAATTTTAACAATGCTTGCAGCAGTAATACTTTATATAGGATTTTATCCAAATGTAATATATAACTTAATATGCAAAGTAGGATTGATAGGAGGATAGGGATTTATGGCTTTTACAATAGGATCATTAATATACTCAGGGTCAATTTTTAGTGTTATAATATATCTACTAACAAGATTTTCTGTAAAATTAGGTTCTATTTTTACAACAGTACTTTTTGGTCTTTATGTATATGCTATTTATATACTAAAAGATAGTGTATCTATATCTTTTATACATCTTCCAGGGGCGTATAATTTAACATTTAAGGCGGATTTATTTAATTGGCCATTTTTGATGATAGGTACTATTGTACTTTTTGTTTCAGCGCTATTTAGTATTCATGGGCTTAAAAGTTTCAAATCAGCAGCATCATTTAATTTTCTTTCTGTATTAGTTGGAACATCAGTTTTAGGGGTATTTGGAGCAAATGATTTATTAACTCTTTTTATATTTTGGGAGCTAATGACTTGGGCTTCATTTTTTCTGGTTTCAATGGGGAAAAAAGAGGCAAGAAGTGCTGCACTATTTTTCCTTTTTATGAGTATGATTTCTGCATATCTAATGATTTATGGAATGTTTTTGGTATATAATAAGGTAGGGTCATTTTCTCTAGACGTAATAGCAAATAATTGGGGAGATTTATCTGATATAAGGGGGAGGTTATTTGTTTTATTTGTTTTAGCAGGTTTAATTAAGGGTGGTGTATGGCCTGTTCATGTATGGCTTAGAACAACGCATGGAAATGCACCAAATATATTCAGTTCTGTGCTTTCTGGTATTTTAATTAAGTTTGGTTCATTTATTGTATATCTATTTGTAGTATTTTTCCCTGCTTTTTATTTGACAACAAAAGGAGTCTCTTCTGTTGGGGCTGAAAAATTATCACATCCGATTTTGGCTTATATTGGAGCAATAAGTATAATGATAGGAACACTTTCTGCAATAAGACAGAATGATTTTAAGAAGTTAATTGCTTTTTCTTCAGTTAGTCATGCGGGATATATAGTTTTAGGTATTGCTTTTGGAACAGGAAGTGCTATTTTAGGAGGGCTTTCTCATATTTGGGTTCATGCTTTAACTGCAGCAGGAATGTTTTTATCAGCAGCAGCAGTTTATTATGTAACAGGTACTACTAATATGGATGAAATGGGAGGATTGGTAAGGAAAATGCCAATAACATTCACTACATATTTAGTAGCAATAATCTCAGTTGCAGGAATACCTCCACTTGCGGGATTTGTGTCAAAATGGCTTATTTATCAAGCATTAATTGCAAAAGGAAATTATCTATTAACATTTATAGCATTTTTTGGGTCTGTAGGCTCATTTTTATATGTATTTAGGCCACTTGCAACGGTATTTTTAGGCCAACTTCCTCATAAGTATGATAGTGTGAAGGAAGTGCCATGGAGTATGCAACTTTCAATGCTTATAGTAACAATATTAACAATAGTATTTGGAGTGTTTCCTTCATTTATGTTAAAGCCAATAATTAGAATAGAGGAGGCGTTATCAATACCAACAGTAAAAATAGAGGGCTATTCAAATATTTATACAATGCTTACACAACTTGATATGTTTTTAGTAGCGATTATATTTGGAATAGGATTTATTTTTGTTACAATACTATTTTTCTTACTTGCTAAATCAACAAAGGTAGAGCAATACGAGCAATATACAGCAGGTGAGATTGTACAGGAGATTTCAACAACACCAGAGATTTATCATTATAGTAAAAATTATTATAGATCATTTGAAAGGGTTATTGAATGGGCACCTTCTTTAGAAGAGTATTATAGAATAGCAGCAAGACATATAAGCAGATTTTATGATATATTAGATGGAATAATATTTAAATCAGGAATACCAATGTATGTATGGTTTATCACAATAACAATTTTAGTACTACTATTAATTAGATGGTAGGGGAATGGATATGGTGAATATGATAATATTAGCAGTGGTGTTTGTAATTGGAGCATTTATTTTTCAGGTTACACTTTCAGGTTTTTCTAGAAAGGTAGTTGCTAGAATTCAAAAGAGAAGAGGACCAACTGTTTTTCAAAACTTTTACGATATTGGAAAACTTTTATTTAAAGAGAGTTCTATTTCTCATGGTTTTATATTTGATTTTGGTATATGGATGGCTTTAGGTAGTACTATTGCTACACTTCTATTTATGCCAGTAGGTGGATGGGCTTTAATGCCTAAGTATGCAAATATTATAGTAATAATTTATCTCCTTGCTGTAGGATCTTTGGGAATGGCAATGAGTGCTGTTGGCTCAGGTAATCCATTAGCTTCAATAGGTGTTTCTAGGGCTTTAACTCAGATGTTTGCTTATGAACTTCCATTTGTGGTAATAGCAGTTTTAATAATATATTTAGCAAAGAGTTCTAATATATTAAAGATAATTGAGTATCAAACACAAAATGGTTGGAATTTATTTTCTATGCCAATAGGCGCGTTAGTGGCTTATATTAGTTTAATGGGTATGCTTGGAAAAAAACCTTTTGATACACCAATAGCACCAGCAGAGATTGCTTCAGGTCCTTTAGTAGAATACAGTGGAAAATATTTAGGATTTTTAATGATTCAACATGAGTTTGCGACATTTATAGAAGTAGGGCTTTTTGTTCATTTATTTATGGGTTCAACAAGTATTATAGGATTTTTAATTAAATATATTATCGTATATATAAGTGCTGTTATGATATCTTCTGTTATGGCAAGACTTAAGATAGATGAGGTAGTAAAATTCTATTGGAGATGGCCACTTGGACTTGCAATTTTACAAGCAATAATTACATTGGGAGTAAGATTCTAATAAAAGGAGAATAGAGTATGTCAATGTCAACAGTATCTTTGATGGAGAAGATAAAGAATATTATTAGGGGTCATTCTTTATGGATGCTTCATTATTGTACTGGGTGTGGAGCTATGGAACTTCCGCCAACAATGACAGCAAGATTTGATATGGAAAGGCTTGGTTTTGCTCCAATGGCTACACCAAGACAAGCAGATATTCTTTTAGTTACAGGATATTTAAGCGTTAAGACATTAAGAAGGCTTATTTATACTTATGAACAAATGCAAGATCCTAAGTGGGTGGTTGGTTTTGGATCATGTACTATAAATGGGGGAATTTACTATGATTCTTATGCTACAATAAAAAGGTTGGATTTATATCTTCCTGTGGATTTATATATTGCTGGTTGTATGCCAAGACCAGAGGCTGTTATAAATGGATTTAAAAAATTAATGGATATGATAAAAAGTGGTGAGGCTAATGGTTGGAAGAAGTATAAAGAAAATTTAGAGTGGTATAGAGCTAATCAAAGAAAGATCTTAGGAGATAGTTTATATGTAACAAGATAAAATTAGGAGGCTAGCCTTGAAAGAACAAGAATTAATAGATTTAATAGAGAAGCATGTGAAGTATGAAGAGGGTAGTATTGAAGTATATGCTCCAAGAAAATTAAAGTTTATATTAAAAAAAGATGATTTAGTTGATACACTTTTATTTTTAAAGAGAAATGGGTTTGTTCAGCTTTCCTTTATAACTTGTGTTGATTGGATAAAAGATAATAAGTTTGAACTTGTTTATGGTTTGGTTTCTTGGGAACATAAACTAACAGTTTTAGTAAAAACATTTATAGATAGAGATAATCCTAAGATGATTTCAATAATGGATATATGGCCAACGGCCAAATATTATGAACAAGAAATAAATGAGTTTTTTGGTGTTTATTTTGAAGGTAATCCTAATATGAGTAAAGAATTAATATTAGAAAATTGGGATTCAATGCCACCATTAAGAAAAGATTTTGATCCACAATCTTATTCTAATGAGAAATTTGAAATAAGGATTTATGACTATAAAATGGAAGATAAAAAGAAAAAATAGGGTGAAGAGTTATGGGAGAAATAAAAGCATTACAATTATTTCATGGTCCTAACCATCCTGGAATGCATGGAAATTTTTCAGTACATATTAAGGTAGATGGAGATATAGTTGTTGAGGCAGAAGCAAATCCAGGGATGCTTCATAGAGGTTTTGAGAAGTTAATGGAGAGAAGAAATTGGATGCAAAATATTGCCTTGATTTTAAGAGTGTGTGTAGTTGAGCCTGATATAAATGAGGCTGCTTATTCTATGGCGGTGGAGACTATTGAAGGTATGGATGTACCAGAGAGGGCTCAATGGATTAGGGTTATGATTTTGGAGATGGCTAGAATTGCCAATCATTTAATGAGTTTGGGAGGAATTGGAGGACCAACAGGATTATATACAGGACCAAACTGGGCATTAGTAGATAGAGATTTAATCCTTGATATATTTGAGAAGATTACAGGTGCAAGAGTATATCATATGTATATTGTTCCTGGAGGAGTAAGACAGGATGTTACAGACGAAATTTTAAAGGATTTAGAGAAGGTACTTGATGATATAGAAAAAAGGCTACCTGAATATAGGGAATTAATTTTAGAGCATCCTATAATTCAAAAAAGGACAAAGAATATTGCTGTATTAACAAGAGATCAGGCTTTAAGTTGGGGGGTAACAGGAATAGCTTTAAGGGCAACAGGTGTTGATTATGATGTAAGAAAATATGATCCTTATTTAGTATATGATAAAGTTGAGTTTGATGTGCCAACAGTAGACTTTAGTGATGCTTATAATAGATTATGGTTGAAGTATCAAGAGATTTATCAAAGTATAAGGATAATTAGACAAGTAATAGAAAAGATGCCATCAGGAAAGGTTAGGGAAAAACTTCCAGGGAATGCTTTAAAGTGGAGAGTTAAAAAGGGAGATGCTTACGTAAAACTTGAGTCAGCAAGAGGTGAATTTGGTTATTATATGGTATCAGATGGAGGAACAAAGCCTTATAGAGTTTTTGTTAGAGGAGCTTCTTATCCACAAGGGCTTTTAGGAATAGAAAAAGGTCTTCCTGGTACAAGGCTTGAGGATGTAGCAATTTGGCTTGATACAATGGGAGTTTGTGCGCCGGAAATAGATAGATAATAATTGGAGGCATGGATATGGATAAACCAAAGGCAAATTTATTTTCTTCAATAAAGAGTTTAAAGTATTTATTTAAAAAACCAGTTACTATAGAGATCCCTAAAGTATATAGAGAAGCAGCAGATAGATATAGGGGGTTTCATACAAATGATTGGGATAAATGTATTGGATGTGGAACATGTTCAGAGATTTGCCCAACAAATGCTATTAGAATGGAAAAGGTTCCTGGATATGAAGCAGGTAATGGTCAAACAGATGAAAGACCAGTAATAGATTATGGTAGATGTTGTTGGTGTGGTTTTTGTGTTGATATTTGTACTACAGGGTCTTTAAAGATGTCTAAGGATTACATATTTATTTCTCCTGATGCAAATGATTTTATTTATATACCAGATGAGGAAGGAATAAATAAAAATTATCCAGAAGAAGGTTATAGAAGAAATGATGAAACAGATTTACTTGAACTTGAAAGGGTTATAATGGGTCATCTTTCTGCTGAGGAGAGAGGAGATTCTTTTATAGAATATGTTAGAGGATATAGTAAAGAAGAGGCAATAAGAGAGGCTTCTAGATGTGTAGAATGTGGAATTTGTACATATACTTGTCCTGCCCATATGAATATACCAGAATATATTAGAACAATTTGGGAGGATGATTTAGAAAAAGGAGTTGAATATCTATATAAAACAAATCCATTGCCAGGAGTATGTGGTAGAGTTTGTACCCATAAATGTGAGAGTGTATGTTCATTAGGACATAGGGGAGAACCTATAGCAATTAGATGGCTTAAGAGATATATAGTTGATAATACTCCAGATGACGAGTATGAAAAGGTTGTTTTAGCAGAGGTATCAAAACCAGGAAAAGGTAAAGTAGCAATTATTGGAGCAGGGCCTGCAGGCCTTTCTGCAGCGTATTATTTAAGAACATTAGGGTACGAAGTTGATGTATTTGAGCAAATGCCACTTGCAGGTGGTGTAATGAGATATGGTATTCCAAGGTATAGACTTCCAGATGAAGCTTTAGATAGGGATATTAGTTTTATAGAAAAAATAGGTGTAAGAATTCATACAAATTATAAGGTTGATAAAGAAAAATTTAAGGAATTAAAAGAAAAATACGATGCAGTATTTCTTTCTACAGGATTTTTTACAGGAAGAAAGTTGCCTCCACATATACTTCCAGGTAGTGATCATACAGATGTAATTGCTGCTATGGATTTTCTACCAAAGGTAAGGGATTTTGTAAGAGGAATGGGCGAGATGCCAGAGGTAGGAGAAAAGGTGGTAATAATTGGTGGTGGTAATGTTGGTTTTGATGTTGGTAGAAGTGTGGTAAGACTTCAAAGAATGAAATATGGGAAAGTTGATGTAACAATTACGGCTCTTGAGAGTGAAGATATTTTACCAGCAGATAGAGAAGAACTTGAAGAAGGAAGAGAAGAAGGATTAAAGGTTGTGTTCTCCAGAGGTCCAAAGGAAATAGTAATAGAAGATGGAAAGATAAAAGGATTATTAACAGTTAAGTGTTTGAGAGTTTTTGATGATGAAGGAAAATTTAATCCTCAATTTGATGAAGAAGATAAATTATTCTTAGAGGCTGACCAAATATTTATGGCAGTTGGTCAAGCACCGGATTATAATTATATCCCTGATGATATAATGGAGAAATTAGAAATTGTTAGAGGAAAGATTAAAGCAGACGAATATGGAAGAACAAATTTTGAATGGTTGTTTGTAGGTGGTGATATTAAAGAGGGTCCTGATATTATTCATGGTATTGCAAATGGTCATAATGCTGCCAAGGCAATAGATGAGTATTTAAGAAAGAAATATGGAATAGAATAAAAAAGATAAGCAAATAAATAGAAGATATCTATAAGCCTTCCCCTCTTAAAAAATAGGGGAAGGCTTTTTTTATTTTAGCATTTTCTATTTTAATATTTCAATTTTTTCTAATTTAGAGAAATCTTCTCCAGAAATTTTAATAAAATATACTCCAGAATTTAAATTTTTTGAATTTATAATGATAGAATTGTTTTGTGGGCTAATTATTTTAGAGCTTTGTAGTATTGTTTTCCCATTTATATCAAATAGTTTTATATTTACATTTTGTAATTTAGATGTAAAAATTTTAATATTAACAGTAGGATTTGATGGATTTGGGAATATACTAACTTTTATATTTTTATTTGAATTAGATTTTTTTATATTACTAGAATTGAATATTGAAGCCTCTTATGAGGTATTTTTAATTCCATATTCAGAGTTTAAAACTAAATTTCCCCAATAGGTTAAAGTGTTTAGAGTCCAATCATCTGTCATATTAAGCCAAGAATTAGCATCATCATTGCCAGCCCATGACCATGGTATATATCCAATTTTAAATTTATAACAAAGTTCCATTACTTTAATAGCATCTACTTTGCAGTTTACATTGTTGTTTCCATTATTATAATTATAACCGAATTCTCCAATTACAAGCGGTATATTTAAATCTTTTATAATTCCTAAATATTCATCTAATGTAGAAGAGTCATTCCAAACACTATAGCCATACATATGAATATCAAATACAATATTATGATCAGGGTCATATTCAATTAATTCCTGTGCCTTTGCAACAACAGGTTTTATTGCTTTGCCCCAATTTGGAGCATCAATCATTAAGAGGCTATGAAATCCAGCGTTTCTTATTATATCAATGGCCTGTTTGTAATTATCTGCCCATTCTTCTGGTGTGGTTTTCCAGTTTCCTGCTTCATTAGCTATATTTAATATTAAATATTTTTCATATTTTTTTATAATAGGAAAAA
>JAMORN010000330.1 GCA_027063545.1 bacterium
AAAGGATCTACCATATTTAATAAATGTAATTGACACTATAGGAGGAGATTATGCTTGTAGACGAGCTTATAGGTTTTCTTGGAAGAAAGAATATAATTGGGGGACTTTAATAAGCATGTTAAGAAAAAATTTAAAATTAAACATATACAGTCTAGAAGATATAAAGATTATAAAGCGTACTCCTTTTTTTAGAGTAAAAGTTCTAAGAATTTATTATAATAAGTCCGATAGTATAGATATATATGGAGATAAAATAAGGTGGGTTTTTAAAGATAAAAAAGGGCAAGGATTGTATTCTACTTTTTTTGATTTATATGTAAAAAAAGATATAAAGGTCACTTTCAAGGGAAGAGGTTATGGGCATGGAGTTGGTTTGTGTCAGCATGGAGCAATAAAAAGAGCTTTAATGGGTTGGAAAATGAAGAAAATTTTATTTTTTTATTATAAAGATGTAAAATTGCAAAAGATATATTAAAAAAGGAGAAAATTTTAGATGAGAAAAAATTATAAAATAATACTATTATTAATAACAATTTCCATTTTATCCATAGCTTTATTTAAATGTTCTTCTTGTTCAAAACCTAAAGAATTAAAAAAAAGTTATCATTATATTGATACTATATCTATAAAAAGCAATAGTTTTTTTATAATAGACACATTAAATGATAAATCTCTTTTATATAAGACTCCTTTAAAGCAGAAGGGATATTTATCTTTAAATAGTGATACAATATTAAATAACTATATTGTTAAAGCAAATTTTATTGATACTTCAAGAGTAGTAATAGGGGCATATAAAGAAGGAATAAAAGATGCAGAAATTATATTAGGTAGAGGAGCAGAGGTAGGTTTTTTTAGAAGGAATGATAGTATATTTTTATATCTTTATTATGGAGAACTTTATGTTAGAAAATTTTCTCCTAATGTTGAGATTATAGTAAAGAGTATATATAATGTTAGGCTTGCCTTGGATACAATAGGCTATTATTTTAAAGCTAATTTTAAAAATGTAGAGATAGTACCTATTGTAGATAGAAGTGTAGATATAGATAGCATAGAGGTTAGTCCTCCAGGAGAAATTATAAAGGATGATAGAGGTAAAGGATTTGTTAAGCTCAATGATAAGGATATAGAATATTTAATAAAATTTTTAACAAAAGAAAGGGTATATTATTTCTTAAATTATTATAAAATAGATGTAATTAAAAAAAGAGTATTGACTCGTTTACTCCCGGATTATGCATATATAAATATTCCTTTTAAGTTTAAATTTAGATTAACAAAAAATATTAGAGAATATAAAATAATACCTATTAGTCTTCCAGGAGATGCTAGATTAAAAAATGATAATTTATATTGGAGACCAAAAAAATTAGGTTTTTATTATTTTAAATTTCTTTTTGTTATAAATAATATTGACTCTATTTACTATTCTAAAGTAATAAAAGTTATACCATCTATCAAAGGGGATATTGTTGTAAATAAAATATTTGTCCCTGATAGTTTTTGTTATAAAATAACCTTTGATTTTTCAAATGTTTACTCAGTAATTACATTAAATAAGAAATTAATATATAAGATTTTTATAAATAATCAATTAATAGATTGGCCATTTAAGGAAAAGTATAAAGAAATATGTTTATATAAATCGGGAGATTATGATATAAAAATAGAGGTACAATCTATTAATAAAGACATAAAAGTATTTAATAAAAAAATATTTTTAGACTTTCCACCTAAATTAAAATTTTCCATATTAAATTCTACTATTTATAGTGCAGATACTATAAAGATAGATGTTAGTAAAACAAAAGATGATTATGATAAATTTAGTCTTTTAAGATTTCATGTATATTTAAAGAATACAAGAACATCAAGAATAATAAATAAAAAAGTTAGAGGAAAAAGAATTATAAATATTATTCCTAAAGGAGATGGATGTTATAAAGGCTATATAGAAGTAGTTGATACAAAAAATAATAGTTTTAAGAAAAATTTAAGATTAAAGGTATTTTTAAATGTATTTGTTGTATTGAAAGATAAATATTCAATTCATGTTAATCAAAAATTTACCCCTAGTATAAGAATAAAAGGTGATAATATAGACTCTATTTTCGTAGATTTTAATAATGATAAAGTGTTTGATTATAAAACAAGATTAAAAAGAATTATAAAACCTAGCTATATATATAGAAAGGAAGGGAAGTATAATTTAGTTGTTTATGTAAAAACAAAAGATAAAAGAATTAGTAAATTTTCAAGTATAGTAAATGTTATAAATACTCCTACGTATGTTAAAATATTACCAATAGATAAAGATTATTATGTAAAAGAGAGAATACCTATTAAAATAGAAATTAAAGATCCGGATAATAAAATAGTAAAAATAAAATATGATTTTAATGGTGATGGTATTATTGATTCTACTTTTAAGAGATATTATTCTGTCATAAGGTATGCATATAAAAGAAAAGGTAGATATAAATTAAAGGTATTTGTTGAAACAGATGATGATAAGATAACAGGAGATTCAATAAGTATAGTAATAAAAAATCATAAGCCATATGCTATAGCGCCTGAAGATATAACCCCTAGAAAAGGCGAGATGGTTACATTAAAAGGATATGGAAGAGACATTGATGGTAAAATAATAGAATATGCTTGGGATTTTGATAATGATGGAATATGGGATTATATTTCAAAATCTCCAGATGTTAAACATAAATTCTATAAATATTCAATTGTTATATTGAGAGTTATGGATGAAGATTATGATTATGGTTATGATACTATGAGGGTTGTTATATGTCCAGATGATATGGTATTAATAAAAGAAGGAAAATTTTGTATAGATAGATATGAATATCCAAATAAAAAATATGAAAAACCTATGAATAATGTTTCATTTTATGAAGCAGTAGAAATATGTAAAAAACAGGGTAAACATTTATGTTTTGAAGATGAATGGGAACAGGCTTGTGAAGGGAAATTCCATTATAGATATCCATATGGTAATAGTTTTAGTCCTAGAAAATGTAATACTTTTAATAATAAAAAAACAATATCTCCATCTGGAGAATTTTATAGATGTAGGAGTTTCCATGGAGTATATGATTTAAGTGGGAATTTATCAGAATGGGTCCAAACATTAGATGGTGTGGGAAGGGCATATGGGGGAAATTATTTGACTAAAGGCTTTAATTCTACATGTAAATCATACATAGTTGTTGATAAAAAGAAGAGATTTTTTCATATAGGTTTTAGATGTTGTAAATAAAAAAAGAGCAAGCCCTTTTATAGAAAGGACTTGCTCTTTAAAGCTTATATAAATATTATTTTTTTATTCTAGATCTTCATAGCTATCTATAAGTTCATCTCTCCATGTTTCTAAAGAATCATATTCCTTTTTAAATTGATCTTCAGATACATTAGGAAGAATATTATTTTCATTTAAAAATTTTAATTCTTCAACAAATTTATCATAATCATCTTCCATTCTTAATTTTAAATCTGCGTAGATTGCAAATTTTTTTAAAGTTTCATAAAATTCTTTAGCTTCTTTTTCTGTTATAGGTTTTTTTCCATCCCCTATTATTTTGTACATTCCTTTTCTTAATAGTTGTGTAGAATTTCCTAAAGGTTTTTTTAATATATTCCCATCATAGTCGGCCCATAAAACTTTTACATGTTTTTTACCATCTTTATCTACTTTTATTTCATACCCTTTATATACAATTTCTTCCATAAGAAGTCCTAATCCTTCTTTTACATACCATTGGGCTAAGGTATTTTCATATTCATCTTTGGTAGCTTCCATATCAGGAGTAACTTTAAGTTTTGCCCATAATGAGGAGTTTAAAAATATAATTAATGATAATACAATAGAAGTTAGTAAATAACTTTTTTTTCTTTCCATTTTTCCACCTCCTTTGTGGTTTTTATATAATTTCAAAATCCCACTTTAATTTAAAATTAAATTTTTTATTTTCTTTTGTAAAAGTAAAAAGAGGAGAGTGTATTTCTAACTCTACGAAGTTTCTCTCTTTATCAGAATATATTTCTATATTACTATCATGAGGATATCGAGTATTAAATGTATCAAATTTTTGTATAAATTTTATATATCTTTCTTTTTCATATATAGGTTGATATGAAATTAACTCACCTATTTGAGTTAAGAAATATAATTTAAATCCGCCTATATTTTCTATTTTTATATCAAATTCATTTTTTTCTTCATTAAAGATTATATTTTTTTCTAACACCTCTTCATCATATTTAAAAATTTCTTCAGTTTTTAAAAGTTTGGCATCTTTTATTTTTATATTAACAGGTTTTTTTACCTCGCATACATTCCATATACCCCACCAATCAAATTCATCATTTTCTTTTTCTATAGATATTTCAATATTAACTTCATTGGAGTCTTTTTTTATTTCAAAAAATTTTTTTATTTGAATCCCAGTTTCTCTATCAATAGGAGAGGAAAGCAAAACAACTACATCACCATTTTGTTTTTCATAATACTGTATTTCGTAAATTCCAGAATCTAAATCTAAAAAAGGAGGTAATCCTTCTCCCCATTTATATTGAGGAGCTAACCAAACTTTATATCCCCCATAATTTAACCATCCTAACTCTTTCCTTAATTTTTTTATTTCTTCTTTTGTAGCTTCTTTGGGAAGTTCTATAATTTTTCCTGGATTATCTATTGTTTCATATAAAATATTGAAATCTTTACTTCCATAATATAGAACCCTTCCTCCAGCATATTTTGTAAATATTATTCTTTTGTTATCATCTTCAATCATTAAGCAGTCCCAACCTAAGAATTTTGTTTTTGTTATTTTCATATTTTCTCCTTTGTTATTAAATTTTTTATTTCTTCTATTAACTTTTCTTTATTATTTAACATCTCTATAAATTTTTGATGAATTTTTCCATTTGAGACAATAAAATCTGATTTTTTTAGATCAAATTCTTTTCCTTTGAAATCTGTTATTTGAGACCCGGCATTTTTTGCTATAATATATCCGGCAGCAATATCCCAGGGTTTTAGATTAAATTCCCAATAACCATCTAATCTTCCTGCTGCAACAAAACATATATCTAATGAAGCTGCTCCAAATCTTCTAAGTCCTGTTATATTCATTAATAAAGAGTAAGTTTCTAATATATTTGAGGAATATATATCTTCTCTTTTATATGGAAATCCTGTTGCTAAAATAGAATTTTTTATATTCTCTATAGATGAGACTTTTATAATTTTATCATTTAAATAGCTTTTATCTCCTTTTTTAGAATAAAATAGTTCTTCATAGATAGGATTATATACAAATCCTAATAGTATTTCTTTATTAAAATATAAGGCTATAGATATAGCAAAATAAGGAATAGAATGCGCAAAATTATTTGTCCCATCAATAGGATCAATAATCCAAATAAATGAATCTTTTTTATCAAGAGTTTCAATTAAAAGCCCATCTTCTTCTGCTAAAAATAGATCATCGAGAAAATTTTTTTTGATATCGTTTTTTATTTTATCCTGGAGAAGTTTGTCATAATATGTAAGAAGCTCTCTACCGTCTTTATTGATAGTGCCTTTATCTGATTTATAAAATCCTTCTTTTAATATATTACCATATTCGTAAATTTTTTCCTTTACAAAATTAAATCTTAATTCAATTTCTTTAATCATAACATTTCTCCTTTTATATTGTAGTTAAATAGGTAATCTTTTACATAAAATCTTAATAAGTCTATTAAATATAAGTTTGTTATAACCTCATATTCATTAGGTCGTATTTGAATTAAAAAAGGAATAATATTTTTTCTATCATTTCTTATTTTAGCAATAGCAGATAGAACATTGTCTTTAATAGTAAAAATCATTCTATCTATTCCATATCCTATAGTTACGCCTGTTTTTAAAAATTTTATATTTATATCTTTTAAGTAAAAGTAGAGTTTATCTAAAAATACTTCAGCGGCTTTATAGCCTATTTTTGATACATCAATTGTACCATTTATATTAGTTTTTTTAAAATTATTAAAAGGATTTAATCCTATAGCTGTTATCCATATGTTTGTATTTATATAATATTCTTTCATATATTTGTGCATAAGCTCTTCTTTCTTTACTTTTTTATCTAGGAATCTAATATTTAATCTTTTTATTTCAGAACCAATATTTAATTGTGTATAGTCTAACATATTAATTAATTGTTCATCTAGCTGATCAAAATAGATATTTAAAGTTTTAGATAATCCAAAATTAAAAATTACTCTATAGTTTCCACCTAATAATAAGCCAAAACTTTTGTTTATACTAAATTTTCCATTGGAGTAATAAAGAGAAAACTGGTTATTAAAAATGGATATAGTATCATAGTTATATATTAATGTAATAGAATCTATAAAACTAGGTGTTAGATTTGCGATATTTTCTTTTTTTTCAGTTTTAATTATAGATATACTATAAGGCGATACCATTATATTTTGGTATAATGGTAAATTAATATTTATACCTTTAATTTTTATAAGGTTTTTTATTCCTAATTCAGAAGAATTAATTTTTGTATTAGAAGAGATCATTATAGGAGTCATATAAGCAGAAAGTTTTTTAGAACTAAAATTAGGAGTTAAATAAATTTTAGAATTGTTTTTTATAGTTAATATACCATAAGGTTCATATTGAAGTTGTTCTTTCTCAGAGTAATGTTTAGAAAGAGAGTCAAGTATTACTATAGCTATCAAATTATTATTAATTGTAAAAGGATTTTTTATTGATAAATTATTTATCTCTCCACTGTTTATAATATTAGCAATATTTTTGATAGAAGATTTGAAAAAGTACTTAACAGTATCTATTTTATCAAATATATTTTTGAACTTTAGACTAACAGAAGATGACAAATTTCTTAAAATACTTATAGAGTCGTATACAATTTCATTTATAGTTGAAGTTAATATATTTCTTCCTGCTATGCTATTTTTGTTTAGTTTTAGATAAGAATAATTATAAATAGATATCTTGTTGATTTTTACATCTAAAGTATCATAGGATATTTTAAATAAATCAATATCCCCAGAAGTATTTATATTTAAGGATAAAATAGACTTTAGTGTGTTTAAATCAATCTTTCCGTAATATGATATGTTATTTTTTATTGTACCATTTGATGATATATTTATATTATTAATAATACTATCTTTTATAAAAATCTGACTATAATATTTCATTTTATTCCAAAGACTATTTTTAAATTTAACAGAAGAATGATTGGTTCCTTTTATATCTATAGAGTTTTTTTTTATATTAAAAGCCAAGTTTATGTAGGTTTTATTAAAAAAAAATTCAGAATTTACAAAGTTAGAGTCTTTAACCTTCAATTTAGTTAGATCTTCTGAGATATTTAATGAGCCTTTACCATATAAATAAATAGTATCTTGTGCTATACTAGTGATTAAATTATACTTAAATAATTTATAATTTTTTTGAAAAGATAGTTCTCCATTTATTTGTTTTAAAATTAATAATCTATTATCTGGTAATACATTTTTAAAATCATTCAATGATAATTTATAGCCCAACTTTATTTTCATTTTTTGATTTTCTAAAAATTCTTTAATACTTTTATATTTCTTTTTTGGGAAAGATACTATGATGTTAGTTTTTATAAAATTTTTTTTGTACTTAATGCTGGCTTTTGTATATATATAAGGATAAAAATTCTTTTTAAAATCAATAGAGCTGAAAAAGTTTATGTTGGATACTCTAATGATATATCTAGCATCCATATTCCCTTTGGCATTAATATATCCATTAAAGTACAATGGAGTAATTAGAAAGTTTTTTGTACTAACCTTAGATATTGCAATTTTATAAACTTTATATCTTCCATCTAAAATTTTTATAGCATTAGAAGTTATAGCCATTCCAGTATTTAATCTATTTATTCTTATATAATTAGGATAAATAGTTAAAAAAATGTAGGTAGGTTTTAAAGAGAGTGTTATATAGTCAAAATCAATATTTTCAGGATTAAATGGCTCTATGATTTCTTTTTTTAATTTAAAGTTATAGTTTTTTGTAAGTAAACTTGCAAATATTATATCCTTGTTAAAATTAAGAGTTATATTGGCAAATTCTTTATTTTTCAATAGTATTTGTGCTTTAATTTTATTAATATCATTTAGATTTAGCTTACCTATTAGTTTTATATCACCTTTTTGGGGATATATTCCTTTTAATAGAATATTATTTATATAAATATTAGAATACATAGGAATATCTTCAATACTTATAATTTTATTCTTTACACGGATATTTAGCTTATTTTCTATGTTTCCAATAGAAATTAACTCTTTTTTAATATTAAAAAGTTTTACATTATTTATAGATGTAGAAACTTTGAAAATACTATTTGTTAGTAATACTAAACTGGTAAAACTGCCATTACCTTTTATTTCTTTTACCTCTATTTTTATTGTTTTATTATCTGTATATAGATAATCAGATATCTTATAATACAACCTAAATTTAAGATTATTTAAGCTTTTAATGGAAATGTCTTTTACACTAATATTACTAATCATAAAGGTTTGTTGTGAGATTTTATCTTTTATAGCTATATTAATTTTTGAGAGTTCAACTTTAGATATTTTATATGTTATAGGCAAGGAGATTGATAAAACTTTTTCTAGATCTTTTATACTAAATTTTGTTGTATCTTCCTTTTTTTTATTTTTAGGAAAATTATTGGCAAATATTTTAATATCCCCATTTTTTATATCTATTTTATTGATAATTGTTAGAGGAAATATAGATCTATATGAAATTTTATTTATATAAGTATTGATAAGAATATTTTTTGTCTCAGGTTCATATATTTTTATGTTAATATTTTTTATATATCCATAGAAAGGGCTAAGAATTCGAGCTTTTTCGACTTTTACAGATATTCCATTTATTTCTATACCTTTTTCAATAATTTTACTTATATATATAATGCTAATAATATATATTAATAAAAAAAATAATAGAATAGAAAAGATAATAAAATGTGTTTTAATAAAAACTTTTATAGGTGTTATAACATAATTCTTAAAATTCTCTTTAGTTGCTTTTTTTCTTTTACCTTTTTTAGACTTTTTTCCTCGTTTTTGTGATCTCATTTCTATTTTTTATAATTATCTATAAGTTTAACAAATTCATCAAACAAATATCTAGAATCATGGGGTCCTGGACCGGCTTCTGGGTGGTATTGTACTGTAAACCAAGGATCGGTTTTACTTCTAATTCCTTCTATGGTATGATCATTTAAATTTATATGAGTAATTTCAACATCTTCAGGCAGAGTATTAGGATCCACAGCAAAACCATGATTTTGAGCGCTAATTTCTACATGTCCTGTTTTTAAATTTTTTACAGGATGATTCCCACCATGATGCCCAAATTTTAATTTATATGTTTTAGCTCCAATTGCATTTGATAAAATTTGATGTCCTAGACATATTCCAAATATGGGAATCTTTTCTTTTAATAGATCTCTTACTAATTTTATACCAGTTTCTACAGCAGCAGGGTCTCCAGGCCCATTTGAAAGAAATATTCCATCAAAGTCATATTTTAAAATATCCTCAGCTTTTGATTTGGAAGGGAATAATGTTACACTAAATCCTCTTGCTAATAATTGATTTAAAATACTCTTTTTAATCCCAAAATCTATAGCCCCAATTCTATATTTTTTATTTTCTGCCTTATATTCTTTAATTTCTTTAGTAGAAACCTTATCTGCTAAGTTTAGTCCTTCCATTTGAGGAGATTCTAAAGCTATCTTTAATAATTCATCTTTATCATCAATCTCAGTTGAAAGTACAGCTCTCATTGCACCTTTTTCTCTTATATGCTTTACTAGTCGCCTTGTATCTATTCCTTCAATCCCTGGGATATTATATTCTAATAAAAAGTCTTCCAGAGTTTTTTCACTTCTCCAATTTGAAGGGATTCTGTGATATTCTTTTACAATAAAAGCAGATACATAAGGTTTATCACTTTCATTATCTTCACTATTTATACCGTAATTTCCAATCATTGGGTATGTCATCACAACCATTTGTCCAAAATATGATGGATCTGTAAGGATTTCTTGATACCCAGTCATAGCAGTATTAAAGACCACTTCTCCAGTAAAAGTTCCTTGAGTTCCAAACGATTTTCCTATAAATAAAGTACCATCTTCAAGCATTAAATATGCTTTCTTCATTATGACTCCTTTTTTATGTTTTTAATATAGTCAAAATAAAAATTTTTTCCACTTTTAGTACTTTTATAATTTCCTTTATTGTAGTACCTGTTGTTAAAACATCATCAATTAAAATAATTTTTTTATCTTTAAAAAAGAAATCTATATTTGACTTAAATGCATTTTTGAGATTTATAAGTCTTTGATTATAATTTAAAGAAGCTTGAGTTTTAGTTTCTTTAATCTTTATAATACCATTTTTTATATATCTAATATTTAATTCTGAAGACACTTTTTCAGCAATTATTTCTATATGGTTAAATCCTCTATATATAAGTCTTTTTTTAGATGTAGGTACAGGTATAATATATTCAAATTTTTTTAAATTATTTTTTTGTATATATGAATAGAAATACTTACTAATTAAATCCCCTAAAAAAATTCCTATTTCTTTTATTCTTTCATATTTTAAAAGATGTATAAGATGAGAAAGTAGAGGAGATGTATGGTATCTACCTAAATATAAATGATTGTATGTTTTATCTATTTTATCTAATGTAGGTTTTATTTCTTCTTGAATACTTTTAAGACAACTTTTACAAATTACTTCATTACTTGTTATTTCATTAAAACAAATAGGACAACGTCTTGGATATATAAAATCAACTATATCTGAAATTATGGATGTATTAATAATATTATTTAACTTTATTTTCATAAATAATAGCGGATAAAATAAAACCTAAAATAATATACATACTAAGAGTTATAGATCCTCCATAACTCATTAAAACAAGAGGTAGTCCTGTCACAGGCATAATACCTATTGTCATACCAATATTTATAAAGAGATGATATACAATATAAGTAGCAAAACCAATAAGATATAAGTTAACAAACTCATCTCTAGAGTTTTTTACTATAGAGATTATTTTAAATACTATTAAAAAGTAAAGTAGTAAAAGAATAATAGCCCCAATAAATCCAAATTGTTCTGAATATGTAGCAAATATAAAGTCTGTATGTTGTTCCGGCAAATAATCTAAACGTATTTGAGTGGAATTTAGCCAACCTTTTCCAAATAGTCCTCCACTACCAACAGCAATTTTTGATTGTATTACTTGATATCCAGCTCCATAAGGATCAGCAGACGGATTAATAAAGGTAACAATACGCTTTTTTTGGTAATCTTTAAGGGAATTCCATAATGATGATGTTAAAATACCAATTATAGTGTTAATAATAATTAATGATATACCTATCCATTTAGCCTTAGTTTTTTTTATAAAATTAGGAATAAGAATAAAGGAAAATATTACAAAGTAAATCAACCAAAATATCCATAATTTATAGACAATAAATCCTAAAATAGATATAAAACTAGTTATAAAAGGGGAATATATAATAATTATATCAATAATAGAAAGTCCTGCCCAATAGAGCATTAGAGGAGGAATAACAAAAAAAACTGTAGATGTTCCCAAATCTGGTTGTTTTATTATAAGAGCAGCAGGGATAGAGGTTATTAACCCTACAACAAATAAATGTTTCATTAATTCTTTAAATTTTTTTACGCTTAATTTTTTATCATTTAAATATTTAGCAATAGCAAGAATTGTAGTAATTTTAGCAAATTCAGAAGGTTGGATTTTTATAGGTCCTAAAACAAACCATCTAGAAACTCCATGGGATACAATATTAAAAGCAAGAAGAATAACTAATAAAAACACAGAGATTCCATATAATATATATGCTATATTAGAAAAGAATGTTGGCGGAAAAGAAGCAATAATTATTGATATTATAATTCCTAATATCGTCCATATAAGTTGTTTAATATGAAAACTATAATGAAGCATTTTTTCGTCATAAAAAATAGCAGAATATATAGTAAAAATACTAATAATGCTAACAAATATGAATAAAAAGAATATTGATATATCTATATTTTTATCTTTCATTTTATTTTAAAATACTCTTTTAAAATTTTATTTACAATAGGAGCTGCAACAGAGCCTCCATGACCTGCTTCTTCTATTACACAACTAAAAGCTATTAATGGTACGCTATCCTTTTCTACCCAACCAATAAACAAAGCAGTTGTTGGTTTACCAGGAATTGTTTGGCTGGATCCAGTTTTACCATATACTATATATGGAAAGGGTAGCTTTGCTTTTTTAGCTGTACCTTTATCCCCATTGACAACTAAATACATACCTTCTTTGACTTTTTTAATATACTTATGTTTTATTTCTATACTTTTTTTAATAGTTGGTGTTTTTTGCCAAATTACATATCCAGAATCATTCATTACTTTTTTTACAATAAATGGCTCATATACAAATTTACCATTGGCTAAAGCAGAAGCAAAGACTGCTAATTGTATAGGTGTACTTAAAGCACCTTGTCCTATTGAGGTATTAAGAAGCATTCCTTGAGTCCATATCCATCCTTTTTTACGATACATTTTGTTATAAAGTTCTGGGGTGATTATATAACCAGATTTTTCTCCTGGAAGATCAATCCCTGTTTTTTCATCAAAGCCAAACATATCTGCTATATTTTTTATTTTTTCTATACCTAATTTAACTCCTAAAGGATAAAAAAATACATTACAAGATTGTTCTATTGCGTGATATAAATTTAATTTTCCATGACCTGTTTTTTTCCAGCATTTATAGTACCTATTACCAAATTTATATTTACCTCTACAAATAACTGTTGTATTATCATTTAATAGATTATATTCAAGGCCAGACAAGGCTGTTACTATCTTAAAAGTAGAACCGGGAGGGTATAGCCCACTTATAGCTCTATTATTTAAAGGTTTATTTGGATTTTTAATGAGTTTTACCCATTTTTTTGTCCTAAATTTTTTTGGAAGATTAAAAATATTTGGATCGTATGATGGTTTACTTACTAGAGCAAGTATTTCTCCATTTGTTGGATTTATAGCTATAAAACTACCTCTAAGTGTATCAGGAATTGCTTTATAGGCGATTTTTTGAAGTCTATAATCTATGGTTGTATATAAATTATATCCTTTTTGAGGTTCTTTATTTGGTTGTCCTTTTAATATTCTTATTTTTTTTCCTAATGCATTTACTTCTATAAAATAGAACCCATCTTTGCCTCTTAAAAAATCTTCATACTCTTTTTCTAAACCTATATATCCAATCTTATCACCCAGTTTATATTTACCTTTATATTTTTTTAAATATTCTTCATGAATACTTGCTACATAACCTGTTATATGAGCAAGGGTATCTTTATATATATAATATCTTTTAAGCTCTGGGGATATAACAACTCCTGGTAAATCTTTTGAATGCTCTTCAACTTTAGATATTGTATAAAAGTCTATGTTTTCTATTATAGGATATTGGTCCAAAGGAGACACATAATATCTTTTTTTCCATAATTTATAAAGCTCTTTTTTTGATATATAGACTTCACCTTCTCTATTTTTTAATGATAAAATAAATTCAAATACTCTCTTTCTTTTTTCTTTATTTTTTTTACCAGCAAGATTATAGGGAATAATATTAAGGTTATAAGAGGATATATTTGTAACTAATAGAACACCATTTCTATCGTATATTTCTCCCCTAATTCCCTTAAGTCTAACTTTTCTCATTTGATTTTTAACACTGATTTTAGAATAATAGTCGTATTTTATTATTTGATGATATATTAAACCAAAAAATAAAATCCAAAAAGGGATTGTTAAAATAATAAGAATTTTATTAGCTTTAGAAGCCCTTTCTTTTTGGAGTTTAGAAAAGTATTTCATCCTTTTTTCACTAGTTTTGAAATAATTAAATAGATAATTGTGTTTAAAATAATATTAATAAAGATAAATTTCATATCAATATTAACACTTATATTTGCTATAAATTTTAGTACATTCAATAGAATTAGATAAAAAAAGTAAACAATAAAAAATAAAAGTGCTTTAGAAAATACACCTAGTGATAAGTACCTTTTATTAAAAAATCCAATTATATATCCAAATAAGGAATTAGATAAAGAGTATATTGCAATATTAGATTGGGTTATTAGATCCATAAATATACCTGAAAAAAAACCAAACCAAAGTCCTTTAAAAGATGAAGTTTCTCGAGCTATTATAAAAATAGAGATAAAGACTATATTAATAAAAATACTGGATAATATACTATTTATGATAAGTTGAGCATAAAATACAGCAATAGCCATTAATATTAAAATTAAAATAAAAAATATTTTTTTAATCATATTTCCCTTTTTATTATAAAAACATCCTGTATATTTTTTAAGTTCACAAAAATTTTCACTTTTATAAGAGGATAATAACTAAATTTCTGTTTTTTTATTTCATAAATTTTTCCTATAGGAATCCCTTTAGGGAAAATCCCACCTAGTCCAGAGGAATAAATGGTATCACCCACTGAAAATTTAGAAGCATCTTCAACAAGTTCTATAGAAAATGAGTTTTCTTCTTTGAGTTTAGATAAAATTCCATACCCGCCTTTTTTATTGAATATACTTATTTTTATATTAGGAGATGATATTAATTCAACAATTGATGTTTTGGAAGATACTTTAGTAGTAATTCCAATAATACCTTTTGTGTTTATAACAGCCATATCAGGTTTTATGGAATCATCTATACCCTTATCAACGATTATATAATCGGATAGCAAATCAGGATGATAGGATAATACTTTTCCTAAAATTAGAGTGTATTTTTCATTTTCTTTATAATTTAGCATTTTTTTAAGATTTCTATTTTCTATAACTAAATAATTATTATAAAAGTTTAATAAGGTTAATTCTGCGACCATAGAGTTTAATACTTTATTTTCTTTATAAATATCATCAATACTTTTTACTATGTTGATAAAATTTAAAACAGGATTTATAAGATCATTCATGTAGTAGACTATATAGGAAAATTTAAAACTTTGAAAATTAATAGAAAATAAGATAATAAAAATAAGAGAAATTAAACCTTTATATTTCTTTAGAAACTCCTTAATTATAAGTAAAAGCATAGTAACTAAATATATTTTATAGTTTTTTAATGTAAAGGTAATAATAAACTAGAATATTTATCAATATTTTCTAAAACTTTTGCAGAACCTTTCACAACACAA
>JAMORN010000331.1 GCA_027063545.1 bacterium
ATTATTAGTATTGCAATCGCTTAAACTAACTCCGTTAAATCCACAATCCATTGCTGCTCTAAATATATTTGCTAATGCTTCTACATTAATAGATGTAACACTTTCTTTTGTTACAAATTTTTCATCAACATATGTTTTGTCGGCTTTACTGTCTATTATGTTTTCAATATTATCAATTTCTGTTTCAATATTGCTAATTTCTTCCTGAATCCCATTAATTGTATCATTTGAAGTTAAATTGGATAATTGTGATTCTATATCATCAAGTCTTTTGTTTTGTTGTTGATTTTGTGATTCAACATCAGCTAGTCTTGAACTAATATCTGAAATATTGTTTTCAATATCTGTAAGTCTAGTTAAAATATTAGTAAGCTGAGTGATAATATTTTGCGCTACATCAAATTCCTCAGTATCAGGGTCGGCATCAAGAATACTTTCAATGGTTTTTATTCTGTTTTGAAGTTCCTTAATGTCTACATTTTCTAGGGCAAGTATACTGTTTATTTCTGTCTTTATCTTGTCCCCAACCTGCCAACCAAAATGTTGCGCAACAAGCTGTAACAATTGTTGAATTTCGTTCATATTATCTCCTTTAATTTTAGTTTTCATTATTATTTTACTTAAAAATAGAAAAAAGTAAATTATTACTATAAAAAAACACGAATCATCAGTGATGTGAGCTAGTACCATATATATCTATATAGAATCCTTTGCCGCCTACATGCATATCTATATAGTCTGTGGCAGTGATTTCATATTTATCAACAGACAATACGGCATCTCTTAGTAATAACGTTAATTTTGGGTTTAATATTGCTAGAGAGGTTTCTCCTTCATTAACATAAAAAGCATTGTTTACAAAAATCTTGTTAAATTTCATTTCTGAAATATTTGTTTTAAGAATATCTGTATTATTTAATTTTATATGTTTTGCTGATATTTCAATACGATTTCCATCAAGAGTTATTGCTTTAAAATAAGTAACATAATATATTTCACCAAAAAAAGAAATTGAGATATTTGAATTGTATGGAGTTTTTGATAAAACTAAATCAAATTCAATAATTACATCAGGATTTATTTTTAGTGCATTAAGTTCTTCTGTTAATTTGGAAAAATTTGTTCTAACATCATCTAAATAATCTGATGCAAAAGAAGGGTCTATAGCAATTAATTCAACATAAGAACCTATACCAACGCCTTTTATTTTATATACCTCAGATATAGATATTAGTTGAGCTCCATACTTGCCCATAATTTCAGCAAAAGAATTCGTAGATTTAACTATTATCTTTCCAATATCTTGTATAGATTTTAGATGCAGTAAATCATCTCTTACTTTTCCTATTAAAAATTCAAACGAAATCTTTTTATCAAAAGAAAAACCTTTTATTAATGGACCCTCTATCAATGTGCCGCTTTCAAACTTTCTAATACTAGTATCATTTTTTATAGCTACATAATTAACATAATCAACCCCCATATATGCAATATCTGAACCAATAGCCAGAGAACCCGAATTTAATAAATCAAAATTTATAACAAAACTATCATTTCCTATATCAAGTAAGGTAACACCTGTAATAAAATCTCCTGCAACAGTAGTGTAAAAAGGGGATTCCAAATAAGTAAACAAACTTTGGTTATATGATGTTTTATGGGTCAAATAATATCTGCCAAAATCATCTTTCATAACATATACAATATCGTCTTCATTTATTTTTTCAGACCCTAATACAGCTTTTATATAACCACCACTATCTAATTTAACATCTGCTTTTATTGTGTTTGTTGAATCAATAAAAACATTTACCACTTTGCCAATACCAATTTTTTTGCCCACAAATTACCTTTGGATAGATATTATTTTCTCAGTTCCATTAGGCAATATTCCATATACTGAATCAATTGCTCCACTGTCTTTGAAGGCTTCAAAAACATCGTCAAATATATGTTCTTGAACTGTTACACTATCTCCATTGTTTAAATTTATTCTTATTCCAGCATATTCATTATATGGATATGAAGTGGTTTTGTGTTTTTTTCTCATTTTTATTCTTTTATTTCCAAAAGCGTCTATATTTTCCGATTCCATTTGATTCATAGCTTCTTTTACTAATATTTCTCTATGTTTTAATTTGTTCAAAACAGGATATCTGTCTTCAGAGGCCATTTTAATAACCGGAGCAATATGTGGTTGTGCACACCCTTCCAATAAAGACAATAATCTAATCATTGTTTTTAAAGTGTCATACTTGGTTAGAGAAGAATATGTATATTCATCTATATTGCTTAATAAACCTATTATCTCAGATGGTCTTAATAAAATATTATTTGTTTTAATAAAATTACTCAATATAGGCATAGGTATTTGTTTCATTTCTCTAATATCAGAATAGTTGAGAGGATTTGATACTGCCCACGCATCTATTCTTTTTTTTAATTCTGCTATTTTAGAAAGAGCTTTTTTTTGGGGCATTAACCTTTCACTATTATCAGATGCTACTTTTTGAAATAATGCATACCCCTGAGTATCAGCAGGTCTTCTTACTATAGAAATATCAAAGAAATTTAAAGGAGGATGGTTTATAGCAAAAACTCTTACACCATTAGGCATTATTTGAT
>JAMORN010000332.1 GCA_027063545.1 bacterium
GATGGAGCAATAGTAATGCTAAATGATATAACAAAAGAGAAGGTTATTTTAAGAGAATTAGAAAATTCCCTTAAAAATATTATATTAGAATTACATAGTACTAATAACTCATTAGTAAATTCTATAAAGAGAAGTGTAGAAAATTTGGAATCTTTATATCAACATTTATATAATGTTATTTATGATTTAGATGATATTGAAAAATCAACAGAAGATACATTAGATTCAGCTATTAATACTAAAACAAAAATTTTATCATTATCAAATGGGATTAATGGTTATAATAAAAAATTAGAGGAAGAAAAATCTATTGTTGAAGAAAGTTATGTTAAGTTAAAAAATAGTATAGAATATATTGAATCTACAATTTCCTATTTTGATGAATTAAAAGATGCTATATTAAATAGATTTATAGTTATAAAATCTAGTTTTGAAGAGATTATAAAAATAAGCAATGGATTATCAAATATAACAGAAAATACAAAGATTTTATCTTTAAATGCTTCTATTGAAGCTGCAGCTTCTGAGAGTGGAGCAGGTTTTAGAGTAATAGCACAAGAAATAAAAAATTTGGCTCATAGTTCTCAGAATTTAATAGATAATATTTTATCTAAAATAGAGGAGGTTGATAATGAAATTTCTAAAGGTGAAAAGGAAATAAAACATACTTTAATGAAATTAAAGGATAATAGTAATAATACTATTGATTATTTAAAATCTATAGAGAATTTTATAAATAAAGTTATTTTATCTTATTCTGATCTAATAAATAATTTTAGCATCATAAATAATGATTTTGAAAATGTCAAATCTCAAGTAGATAAAATAGAAGAAAAGTGTGATATAATAAATAAAAAAGTGGTTGAAATAAATGATATAGTTGAAATAAGTGGTGATATAATGAAAGATACAAAAAAGTCTATAACAGAAGTTTATGAAATAGAAAATAAACTAAGTGAGTTAATAGAAACTTTAAAAAAGCGCTATGGAGAAATAAAAAGATTATTTACTTAAATTATTTCTATATTTATTATATCCTTTTATTCTATCTATAATATTTTTTCTTTCTTTAAGCTTTTTTTCAAAGCCACTTTCTTTAGGAATATATAGTTCTATATTATAAAACTCTTCTGGAAGGCATTTTTGATCAGAAATAAAATTGGGATAATTATGATCATATTTATAGTCTTTTTTATATCCCAAATCTTTTAAAAGTTTTGTAGGAGCGTTTCTTAAGAATAATGGGATTTCTATACTTGGATTTTTTTCTATAATTTCTAAGGCTTTTAGTTGTGCACTTTCTACAGAATTAGATTTTGGAGAAAGAGCAAGATAGATTGCAAGAAAATAAATAGCAATGTCACCTTCTGGTGATCCAAGTATTTCATATGCTTTATACGAGTTTATAGCAATATTTATAGCGGTAGGATCAGCAAGTCCAATATCTTCCATAGCTGTTCTTATAAGTCTTCTTAATATATATCTAGGATCCTCCCCAGATTTTAACATTTTAGATATCCATAAAATAGTTGCATCTACATCAGATGACCTTATACTTTTTTGAATAGCGGATATAAGTTCATAATGATCATCTCCTGTTTTTTGATAATTGGGAATTAGTGTTATAGTTTCTTCAAATTCTTTTTCTGTTTTAATATCATTTATTAATACAATTTCAAGGAGCCTAAAAACTCTTCTTATATCTCCTATGGAATATTGGGCTATTTTTTCGATAATTTTTTCATTAATATTAAAGTTCATAGGTATTTTTTTAATAAATTTTTTTATAAAATCTTGAATCTCATCTTTAGATGGATATTTTAATTTTATAACAAAGCTTCTAGAAAGTAGAGGAGATATTATATAAAAAGAAGGATTTTCTGTAGTTGCTGCAACTAAAATAAAAATTTCTTCTTCAACATATTTTAATAAACTATCCTGTTGAGATTTAGAAAGCCTGTGTATCTCATCAATAAATAGCACAGTTTTTGTATTAAATTTTTTTAGATTTTTAGCCTCTTTTGCAATAGAATGAATCTCTTTTGTTGATAAGTTAACAGAGTTTTTTTCGATAAAATTGCAATTAAATAGTTTTTTTATCAAACGTGCTGTGGTAGTTTTCCCTACCCCTGGAGGTCCCCATAGTATGATATGTCTTAGTATATTTTTTTTGTACATTTTATATAAAATTCCATTTTCTCCAAAAACATTTCTATTCCCCACTAAATCAGAAAAATTTTCGATAGTATGATACTTTTCGATGGGAATAATATTCTCTAAATTTTCCATACAAAAAAAAATAAATAATTAAATTTCAATTTTTGTAATAATTGAATTTTATTTTTTATAATTTTATTTTAAAAACATGTATATACTAAGAGTAAAAGATAAATTTTCATCAGCCCATTTTATTGAGAGGTACCCAGGAAAGTGTTCCAATTTACATGGCCATAATTGGTGGGTAGAGGTTGTTATTGTGGTTAATGAGCTTAATGATATAGGTATAAGTATAGATTTTGGTGATGCTAAAAAAGTCCTTAAAAGTCTAACAGATTATTTAGACCATAAATTATTAAATGAATTAGAAGAGTTTAAAGGTATTAATCCTACAGCAGAAAA
>JAMORN010000333.1 GCA_027063545.1 bacterium
TTATTAAACTCCAAAGTTTTTTATTTCTATAGTAATAGGCAAAAAGTCCTAAGAAGCCCAAAAGCCCAGGTATAACAAAAGTAATAGGTATTTTTCTATTTAATACTTTTATATAAACTTTTCCATATTGGTTTATAAAGAATCCCCCAAATCCCATTCTAGGATATGCACCAAATTGATGAGCCCAAGATCCTTTTCTTTTAAACATTTGTTTAAACATACTTTCATCACCATACTGCTTTCTCTCTAAAAAGTTTTTAAATGATACCCAAGTTTGAGGGTCATTTTCATCAATAGGAGGATCAGCTAAAGATCTTATAGGAATAAAAGCTTGAACAGAATATCCTAAAGCAGCGACAAATGTAAGCATAAATAGAAATTGCCAATTTTTATATGACTTTCTGCTTGTTGAATCATATACAGCTAAAAATAATATACCAGCAAGAATTGTCACAATAATCATAAGAGAATCTTTAAGTTCATTCCAAGGTATAAATCCAAATAAAAATAGAGAAATTCCAGGAATTGCTATTAAAGTTGCAATAATTTTATAATAGGGGATATCTTTTAAACCTACAAAAGGTAAAAATAGAAGGAGTAATGCAACTCCCCAGATAAAAGGAGAAGGAGCTATAATTAAAGACCCTATTATAAAGGCTACTATCCAAAATTTCCAATCCTTTCTTGCCTCTTCATTTACGTAAATATAAAATAAAAATATTGGAGGTATTGATAGCATTGTGTACATATGGATTCCAACACCAAGAACGGCTAAATATATTAGTGTATAAAGATATCTTACACTATCATATTTGTCTCTATTTTCATACCATTTTAGAATTAACCAAGTCTCTAAAAGCATAATTAACATTGAAGAAGAATAAACTTCACTTTCAACAGAATTAAACCACCATGTATCACTAAAAGCAATAAATAATGCTCCTGTAAAAGCAGAAAGAATTGTAATTAAATTAGAAAAACCATCATTTTTGGATGATGCAAGTCTTATAAGTTTTACAGCAATAAAATACGCTACCATTATGGCTATACCAGCAGTCATTGCACTGAGAAGATTTAATCTATAGGCATAGTCTTGAACTAAATTAAAAATAGTAATCCAGAATCTTCCTATTATTATAAATAAAGGATTACCAGGAGGGTGAGGAATTCCTAATATACTAGAACATGCAGCATATTCTCCACAATCCCAAAAAGCAACAGTTGGCTGAGCAGTATATATAAATATCCCACCAGATATTAAAAGAACAATAATTCCAACAATTTTATTAATTAAATCAAATTTTTCTTCAAATATTTTAAGCATTTTTTAAAACCTCCTTTGTTTTTATCGCATCAAGTACTCCATTTACAAAACTACCACTTTTTTCAGTAGAGTATTTTTTGGCAATCTCTACGGCTTCATCAATGGTTACATTATATGGTATAGAGTCAAAATATAAAAATTCAGCAATTCCCATCCTTAATATATTTTTATCAATAATAGCAATTCTATCAAAATCCCAGTTAGCAATATGTCTTTTTATAATAGAGTCTATATATTCCATATTTTCAACTGTTTTATCAAATAACTCTTCAAAAAATTCTAAAAGCTTATCTCTTAACTTATACTCTTCAATATAGAATTTTTTTATCTCCTGAGGATCATCTCCTGTCATTTCAAGACTATATAATGCCTGAAGAACAAATTCTCTAGCTTTTCTTCTTACTCCCATATTACTTACCTTCTGATATTACTTTTAATAAGTTTGCCATTTCAATTCCTGCTAAAGCAGCCTGCCAGCCTTTATTCCCACTTTTAACACCTGCACGTTCAATTGCTTCTTCTGTTGTTTCAGTTGTTAATACACCATATATAATAGGTACTTCTGTTTCCATTGAAGCATGAGCTATACCCTTGGCATTTTCACTGGCTACAAAATCAAAATGAGGAGTTTCTCCTCTAATTATTGCTGCTAAAGCTATAATAAAGTCATATTTTTTTGTTTTTGCAAGTTTTTTCGCCACAAGAGGAAGTTCAAAACCACCAGGTACATATACTATTGTTATATCTTCTTCATTTACTCCATGTCGCTTTAAGCAATCTAAAGCCCCATCCAATAATTTGTATGTAATAAATTCATTAAATCTACTAACAATTATCGCAGGTTTTAAACCTTTACCTGAGAAATCTCCCTCTATTTTTTTCATCTTTTATTTCTCCAGTTTATAGGTTTATTTAACTTATTTTTTTATACATTATTAAGTAAATGTCCAAGTTTTTCTTTCTTTGTTTTTAAGTAGTGAATATTACAAGTATTTGGCTCAATTTCTATAGGAATACGTTCAATAATTTCAAGATCATATCCAGATAATCCAGCTATTTTTCTAGGATTATTTGTTAGAAGTTTAATCTTTTTAACACCTAAGAATTTTAATATCTGAGCTCCTATTCCATAATCCCTTAAATCTTCAGGAAATCCTAATTTTAGATTGGCTTCCACAGTATCATAGCCTTCATCTTGCAATTCATAGGCTTTTAGTTTATTTACAAGTCCAATTCCTCTTCCTTCCT
>JAMORN010000334.1 GCA_027063545.1 bacterium
AACTCTCTCCAATCCATGAATAATCCTTATTATATTATATACTTCTTCTAAATCTTGTTCTTTATATATATCCGGATTTAAAAATCTTTTCAAAAGAGAAACTTTTAAATTATCTATTATATCATCCTTTTTTAAGATTTCATATGCTAGTTTTGAATCCCCACTTATAAATGAATCAATAGAGCCTACAAGCATAGACCTTACCATATCTCCATATTCTACAATTGTTTTACAAAAACTTTCTGGAACTTCTTTATTTTTTAATAATTCTATAGCACTTTCAGCTATATTTACAGCTATATCCCCTATTCTTTCTAAATCATTATTTATTTTTAAAGCCATAACTATAACTCTTAATTCTTTTTCTTCAAATTCATGATTCATAATACCCCTAGTTCCTAATAATTCAATTTCATATTCATACTGATTCTCTATTTCCTCATCTTTTTCTATAACTTCTTTTAATAAAGTTAAGTCTTTATTTTTATATCCATTTAAACTCTTTTTTAACATTTTTTCTACTAAATTTGCACTTTCTACTAACTTCTTCTCTAACTCAATTATCTTATCACTAATCATATTTCTAATAATCCCCTTTTTAAAATTGATTAAATTTAATAACGTTATATACTAAATTAAATAAAAATCAAAAAAAATCAAATCTTTTTTATTCCCATCTTATAACAAATTGTAAACTAGAAAATTAAAAAAGATTTCAATTTTGATTTTTTTTAAAAACCCAAACGCCTATAGTATTAAAATAAAAATCAAAAAATTTCTTTTCCTTGTATATAGAAAAATCTACTAAATTATATATACCACCATTTTTTAAAAAATTTTTAAAATTATTGTAATGTTCTTTACCTGCAAATCTCTCTATTAAATGAATTGCAATTTTTCCTATTAATTTTGGCTTTAAGAAGCTATAATCAACAATTATTAAAATACCATCCTTTTTTAAAATTCTTGTTGCTTCTTTTAATATTTCTTTAGCATTCTCCCATGGCATTTCATGTAAAGCAAAACTAATAATTGCCCCATCAAAGCTTTCTGCTTTAAACTTTGTATTCCTTGCATCCCTATTTATACAAAAATCTCCATATTTTTTACTCTCATTAAACATTGCTTTATCTAATTCTATACCTACTAACTTTGTAAAAAAACCATCATTTTTTAGATAATAAAGCTGTTCTCCTGTTCCACAACACAAATCTATAACTTCTTTTACATTGTAGTATTTGAATAATCGAACAACAAGTCTTCTTATTGATTTTAGAGGATAATGTAATAATGGATCATATATTTTAGCTATAATAGAATAATCATTTGTTGACATATTAATCTCCTAGTTAGTAAAAATATAATAATAAAAAAAACTAAATAAAATCAATTTTATTTTTTATTTTTTTCATATGGAAGAATTTTTATATATTGTTGATGAAAATAATAATATTATAGGTAAAGAAAAAAGAAGTATTGTTCATCAGAAAGGTTTAATTCATAGAGATATCCATATTTTAATATTCAATCAAAAAAATAATGTTTTTCTCAAAAAAAGAAATTCTAAAATAAACTATCCTAATATGTGGGAATCTTCTGTTGCTGGTCATGTAAGTTATAATTTATCCTACTTAGAAGCCGCAAAAAAAGAGTTATGTGAAGAAATAATATTAAATAAAAAAGATTGTGAACATTTATTTTCAAAAATAAAATTTTATGGGATTTTTAAAAATTTTATAAATCCTTTAGATAAACAATTTACAGGCTTATTCTTTATAAGAGATATAAATATAAAATTAAAGCCCCACCCTTCTGAAGCAGAAGAGGGAGCTTTTTTTGATATTGACTGGGCTTTAAGAAATTTAGATCTTACAAATGGCTCTATAATTAGCTTATCCCTGGCAAAAATATATCTAAATATTTATGGATAAATTTTTGCAAATCTTCCTGAGTACATAATTGCTGCAAATGTAGCCAAGGCATTCTCATAATACCGTCTTTCTCCTGAAACGTAGTAATCTCCATATGCATCTGTTAATAGCTTATTTTGTAGAGCATCTTCCCAAAATGTTTTCTGTTCTGTTGTTGCAGAATCAGCAACCATAAATAGAGTACCCCACATAGCAACACCTGTAGCATCAAATATAGGATTATCTGCATAATCTAAATAATAACTTCCATCTGAATAATAATATAATCCATCTTTATTATTCCATACAAAATTAACAGCATTTGTTAAATATTCTTCTACATAACTACCATCATACCATAACTTATAAGTAGCCATTCTCCATGGAACCCTTATAGCATCCTTATACATATCATATTTATAATTTACAGGTGTTTTACCACTTTTTAAAATAGGTCTCCCATAAAAATCCATCCAATCTGGTTGGAGACCTTTATCATAAGAAACATATCTTTTCATTATATTAGTACATCCTTCTATTACTAAATCCCAATCATGCTGAGGTAAACCTTCATTTTGTTCAAATTCTTTAAATAACTCTAAGTTTGCAATTATAAAGTAAGAAGGATTAACAACCCAATAGTCATCA
>JAMORN010000335.1 GCA_027063545.1 bacterium
GTTTTTTTGCTTCAGAAAGCACACTTTGAGAAAAGTCTTTATTTTTTAAATTTTCAGGAAATGTATATAAATTTTTAAATTTATTATTTTCCTCAATTACAATTCTAACAGCAGAAGCATCAAATAATTTATATATAAATTTTAATAAATCTAAAGTTGCTTTATCAATAGAGTTAGAATTAAAAATTTCTTGAAGAGTATTAAATAAATTTAACAAGAATTCATCAAATTTTAATTCTCCAATCTTTAATATAGAAGACTCCTCTTCAATAAATCTTATCTTTAAATTATTTAAAGAGATAATATCATTGTTTTTCAAAAGATACTCTTCTTTTATAACCTTATTATTAACCATTAGATTAGGATGAGAAGGTTTTAAAATATATTCATTAGGTTTTTTATTTACAATAATTATAGTTGCCTCTTTATCTTTTATTTGATTTGGATCAACAATAATATTATTAAAATCTTCACTACCAATTGTTATAATTGCCATATCTATAGAGTATTTTTGGCCGTTTATTTCTAAAAATGCTCCCATATTCTCTATCCCCTTTTAGTTAAATTAAAATTTCACAGGTGTTATTTTATAAGGCACAATTTTTACAATAATTTTTTTATTCTTTTTCTTATTATAAAGTTCATATTCTCCAGCAGGTAATGATATTACTTTTTTAGTAGTTAATAATTTCCCATTTATATATATAGAATCAGTTAAATTGTCTATAATTTTTAAAGTACCATTTGGAAGAGTTGGATCTTCCTCTTTGAATTTTAAATCTAAGTTATTATATGCTTTTTTACTCATTTTTAATTTAAAAGGATTAGCAATAAGATCAATATTCTTCTTATTTGTTCTAAAGTAAAGTCTATGGGAATCACCAGAAATAACATAAAAGATGGTTGCTAAAGTTAGTATAATAAGAAGTAAAATTACATAAGATATTTTTGTTTTATATAATTGTTTTTCAATATTTTTTGATGTTGAGATATTTGAGAGAAGTTCTTTTAGAGAAAAATCTTCAGGATCAATTTTTATTGCTTTTTTTACTAGTTTTAGAGATAGTACAGGATTCTTTTTTTGAGAATTTTGAGAAAGAATCTTATAAATATTTACTTTTTCCTTTTTTTCTTCTTTTTCTACAGTTGAATTTAGTCTTTGTATTATAGATGAATCTGTTTGTAGAATTTCTGCAATACTTAGTATCTCTTCTTCTATTTTTTCTTCTATTTCTTTTTGTGAATATATTTCTATATTTAAAATTTTATTAAATATTTGGATTTCATCTCTAAATCTTGAAAAAGTTTTTACAATGCTATATATATCTATGAAAAAAGGATTTTCTTTTAGTATAATATCATAATCAGGAGGGAGAAAGTTTGTATCTATAATAATATTAAGGTTTTTTATATCAATAGGTTGTAAAAAGCCAGAATCTATGAATTTTATCTCTAACTCTTTTGTTATAATAATATTTGATGGAGAGAGATCTCCATGAATAAGATTTAAATTATGAATTTTTTTAATATTAGAGTAAA
This sequence comes from bacterium, assembly GCA_027063545.1. Taxonomy (GTDB): domain Bacteria; phylum JAMORN01; class JAMORN01; order JAMORN01; family JAMORN01; genus JAMORN01. Next base: position 1,540 of record JAMORN010000335.1, read on the forward strand.
TTTTATAAAATAAAAATACAGCTTCTTGATAAGAAAGTTTATCTATAATATTTGATAATAAAACGCCAGGAATAAATTCGTATATATATATGTAATATTCAGGAGTTTCTCTGGTATATAAAATATTTTCAGTAAAAAGAAAATTCTTTTGAATAGATGTTTTCCTTGTGAAAAATAAAGTATTTATATGATTTTTTAGTATTTTTTTCTTTACAAAGCAAAGTTCGAGGTTGTCTTTTTTTAGCAAAAAGTAGATTTCCCTATCCTTTTTTTTAGAAAAGAGAATATTTTCATAAAAAAGAAGAGTTTTAAAAAATAAAAAACTACCTTTTTTCATTTGTTTCAAACCTTCTTGCTTTATCTAGATACTCTTTTGCTTTTTTTAAATCTCCGTTTTCAAGGGCAATTATAGATAAATTATAGTAAGCATTTGCATTAGTAGAGTCTATTAATATAATATTAAGAAAGTAGTCTTGAGCAATATCAGATCTTCCTAGTTTATAGAAGATAATACCAGAGAGATTTAAAGAAGCAATATTTTTTTTATCAAGTTTTAAACTTTTATTTAATGTTTTTAAGGCTAAAAGAGTATCTCCTTTTTCTAAAAGAATTTTTGCTTTTCTATATAAAATTTGTGAAGTCTCCTTTTTAAGTTTTACTTCTGGATTAATTGATAAGGCTGCAGATAATTCATTTACACATAGATCAATTAAAGAGTCCTGTTCTTGAATTGAAAGTTTATCCTTTTTTATATCAAACTCTTGGATATATGCATGGGCAAGTCCAACCCTTGCTCTATAGTTTGCAGGATTTTTATCCAATGCTCTATTAAAGAATCCAATTGCCCTTTTATAATCCCCTAGTTTTAAGGCAACCTCTCCTTTTGATTCTTCTGAAGAACAACCTATTAAAAAAGAGATATTTAATGCTATTATAATTATTATTATAATATTCTTCTTCATACCTTCTTCCTTTTTACCATCTTATATATTTTCTATAAACAACAGA
>JAMORN010000336.1 GCA_027063545.1 bacterium
ACCACCTTTACCACCAGAATACTTTGCTATCTCTCTAACAATTGCTCCAGCATCTATACCTCTATTTACTAAGTTGGAGCCTACTATTACTAAATAAGATTTTTTCTTTCCTGTAATACCTATACCTATAAATATACTATCTTTATTATTCTTTTCAAAGTTTTCAGCAAAAAGCTTTAATTCATTTTTATCATCAAAAGAAACATCACCTATATAAACTTCAATTTCTCCTATATTTAATTTCTTGAATGTATTACCCGATGAAGCTGAAGCTTTCAATCGAGAAACTTCTTTTTTCAGTTTTTTGTTTTCATCTTTTAAGGATACTATGTAATTTAGAATTTCCTCTTCTTTATTAATCTCTAAATTATTTTTTATATCTGAAATCATATCCCTTTGTTTTAATAAATATTTTATAGCTTCTCTTCCAGTTAAAGCCTCTATTCTTCTTATTCCTGAAGCAACCGATGTTTCTGTTATTATAACAAAACTTCCTATATATGATGTCCTATCAACATGAGTTCCACCACAAAACTCGCTTGAAACATCACCCATTTTTACAACTCTTACTATATCCCCGTATTTTTCTTCAAAAAATGCTAATGCCTCTTTCTTTGCCTCTTCTATAGGTTTATATTCAATTTTTACCTTATAATCATTCAATATCCATTCATTAACCTGCTTTTCTATTTTCTTCAATAATTCTGAGCTTACCTTTTGGTTATAAGTAAAATCAAATCTCAATTTTTCATCACTCACAAATGAACCAGCTTGTCTAACCTCTTTTCCTAAAAACTTTCTTAAAGCTGAATGTAATAAATGAGTAGCTGAATGATTTCTAGTAATATCCTCTCTTCTTCTTTTATCAACTTTACATACCACCTTATTTGAAGTTATATTACCCTCTAAAATTCCTATATGTACATAGAAATTCTTATATTTTTGAACATCTTCAACTATTATTTTAAAAGAATCACCATTTATAATCCCCTTATCAGCAACCTGTCCCCCACTTTCAGCATAAAATGGAGTTTTATCTAAAATTACATAAATTTTTCCATCATGTAAGATATATCTTATTATCTTTGATTCTTCTTCAAGTTTCTCATAACCTACAAATTCAGTCTCTTTATCCTCTTCAAAAACAACCCATTCACCTAAAAAGTCATAATCTACTCCTTGAGTAAACTTGGAAGCCTTTCTTGCTCTCTCTCTTTGCTGTTGCATATATACTTCAAATCCACTTTCATCAATCTTTAATTCTTCTTCTTCTGCCATTACTCTTGTGAGATCAACAGGGAATCCATAGGTATCATATAATAAAAATACATCTTTACCATCTATAGTATCTTTATTTTCCTTTTTTATCTTTTCCACTATAGAATAAAAAATAGATAATCCATTATCTATTGTTCTATTAAATCTCTCCTCTTCATGTTTTATTATATTTTTTACTATCTCAGGATTATTTTTCAATGAAGTATAATAATCTCCCATAGCATCTATTACTGAATCAACCAATTTGTATAAAAATGGCTCTTTTAAATTAAGCTTTCTTCCATATCTAAAAGCTCTTCGTAAAATTCTTCTAATAACATACCCCCTACCCTCATTAGAAGGAATAACTCCATCATTAACAGCAAATGTAATAGCTCGAATATGATCCATTATTACCCTATAAGCTACAAGAACGTCCTCATTCTCTTTCCAATCAATTCCTGTCATCTCTTTTAATTTATTTCTAATAGGATCAAAAATATCTATTGCATAATTATCATAAGTGCCTTGGAGAATAGAGGTTATTCTCTCCAATCCCATTCCTGTATCAACAAATTTGTCCTTTAATGGATGTAAATTACCCTGTTCATCTCTATAATATTGGATAAAAACAAGATTCCATATTTCAATAAATCTAGGACTACCTGTATTTACACCAGCTTCTGGAGAAGGATCAAATTCTTCACCAAGATCTATATGGATTTCACTACAAGGGCCACAGGGACCTGTCTCTCCCATTTCCCAAAAATTATCTTTATCTCCAAATTTTAAAACTCTTCCTGGAAGAATATCAGTTTCTTCATACCAAATCTTTTCTGCCTCATCATCTGTATAATGAACTGTTGCATAAAGTCTTTCTTTAGGTATACCCCAAACTTTTGTTATAAGCTCCCATGCCCATCTTATTGCTTCCCTTTTATAATAATCACCAAAAGACCAATTACCTAACATTTCAAAAAATGTATGATGATAGGTATCTTTACCAACTTCTTCTAAATCATTATGCTTTCCAGATACTCTTATACAAGCTTGAGAATTAGCTACTCTTTTATATTTAGGTTTTTCTTCTCCTAAAAAAATTCCTTTAAATGGATTCATTCCTGCATTAACAAACATCAAAGTTGGATCACCTTTGGGAACAACAGGAACTGATGGAACAAAAACATGATCCTTAGATTTAAAAAACTCTATAAACTCCTGGCGAATTTCTCTGGTTGTTTTCATAGGTTTTCACTCTCCTCAATATAATTAAGAGTATTTATTAT
>JAMORN010000337.1 GCA_027063545.1 bacterium
AAAAATTATAATTAACGCCTCTAGCTTCCATAAATTAGAAGATAAAAAAGTAAGATTTAATTATCATACTCCTCAAGAAGAGCTGAAAATAGAGTTTAATCCTTTGTTAAAAAAGTGTAGAATTTTAGTTGTTGGCATGGGACCTGCAGGGCTTATTGCTTCTTTTGTATTAAAGAAAAAAGGTTTTGATGTAGTATTAATTGATAGAGGTAAAAAAGTTGAAGAAAGAGAAAAAGATATAAATTTATTTTTTAGAGAAAAGGTTCTTAATTTAGATAGTAATGTTCAATTTGGGGAGGGAGGGGCAGGTACATTTTCTGATGGAAAACTTCATACAAGAATTAAAGATAAGTTAAAAACATATATTTATAAATTATTTGTAGAATTGGGAGCTCCTGAAGAGATTCTTTATCTATCAAAGCCTCATATTGGAACAGATAAATTAAGATTCATGATAAAAAATTTTAGAGAGGTTTTAAAAACGCTAGGTGTTGAGATTAGATTCAATACAAAACTTGAGGATTTTGAGATTATAGAAAAGAAAATAGAAGGTATTATTCTAAAAGATTTAATAAGTAATAAGATATATAGAGAGGTTTTTGATTTTGTATTTTTAGCAATAGGTAACTCTTCTAGAGATACATTTTATATGTTAAAGGAAAATGGTATAGAACTTCAAGCAAAGCCTTTTGCAGTAGGCTATAGAGTATTACACCCACAAGAGATAATAGATAAAATTCAATACAAAAAATCTTATAAACATCCTAAACTACCACCAGCAGAATATAGTTTGACTTTTAATTTTAAATCAAGAAGTGTATATTCCTTTTGTATGTGTCCAGGAGGGGTAATTTTAAACTCCACCAATGAATATAACAGAAACGTAACAAATGGTATGAGTTTTTATAAAAGAGATTTACCTTTTGCAAATAGTGCTATCATAGTAAGTTTAACACCAGAGGATTTTAAAAATGATCCATTTATTGCTATTGATTTTCAAAGAAAAATAGAGGAAAGAAGTTTTGGCCTAACATCTTCCTATAAACTTCCTTTATGGTTTTTATCTAAGTTTACAGATAAAAATTCAAAAAATATATCAGAGAAAACTTTAGATAAGATAATATCATCAAATACTATTCCTTCAGGATTTGAGGTTATAGAGAATATTGAGGATATTTATGATATAAAAATAGGGGAGAGAGATTTTAGTTTTATAAACACTTTAATTAAAAAGGCATTTATAAAATGGAATAGCCTTTTGAAAAATAGATGGATAATAGGAGAGAGTTTTATAACAGGCCCAGAAACAAGAAGTTCAAGTCCTATAAGAATAGTTAGAAATAAAAATTTTAGAAGTGTTTCAATAGAAAATTTAATTCCCATAGGTGAAGGGTCTGGTTATGCTGGAGGGATAACATCAAGTGCGGTTGATGGATTGAAAGCAGCTTTAGATTTAATAAAATTCTTAGAGGAGAGATAATATTTTTTATACTTTATATGTTATAAATAAAGACATAATAATAGCACCTATACCAAGAAAAGAGTAAATATCTAAACTTTCATGTAGAATTACATAAGAATATATGGTAGATAGTCCTATATTTAAATAACTTATAGAGGTTGCATTTGCAGCCTTCAAGTATTTCAACCCTAACGTTAAAAAGTACTGAGCAAAGTGGGTAAATATACCTAAAAGTATTACAAGTATTATATGCTCTTTATGAGGAAATTGAAATTTATAAAAAATTGGTAAAGATATTATAGTAGCCATAAATTGGAAATAGAATATTATTAAAAACACGTTTTCTTTTAATTTATTTAAAATTCTCACCATATTATAGGCTGTTCCTGCTATTAAAGCAGCAGTTAAGCCAAATATAGCACCAATGTTAAAATGAGAAGGATTAGGTTTTGCTATTAATAATACTCCAATAAGTGCAATTGTTATAGATATATAAATTGTTTTCTTCACTTTTTCTCTAGCAATAAAAGGGGAAAGTAGAGCGGTAAACAAAGGATTTGTATATTGAATACTTACAGCTTCTGCCAAGGTTAAATATTTAAAAGATAAAAAATATAAACTTAGTCCCAAAGCTCCAGCAATACCTCTAATTAAATGAAGTTTTAAGTATCTGGTTTTAAAAGGATTATAAAGTTTATGTTTTATCATCATTATATATACTAGAAAAAGTGTTATAGAGCTTCTAAAAAATACCAATTCCTGAGATGGAAGATAATTTAAGAATTTAATAATAAGTCCTACTAGAGAAAAACCTGTTGCAGAAAGTATCATAAATATAAAGCCTTTATATTTATTTTCCATAGGCTAAAATATATATTTTTTTAACTTTAATATATAAAATTATTTAAATGGAGGGGTAAATCATGAGGTATAAATTTTTAATTTTATTTATACTAAGTTTAATTTTTAAGATATTTGCTGTACAAATTCAACCTTTTGTAATACCAGATTTTCGTTTAATAGATTTGTATCTAATGATACAACATCTAATAGAATATGGGAATATAAGGCAGGATATTCTTTATTAGGAGGTATAGATATTCCAGTAAACAATCAAGTATATTATTCTGTAGGAGGAGGAATTGTTGCTACAGGAAGTAATTTTGAAATAAATGTTGACTTAGGAGGATTGTATTCAGCAGATATAAATGGTGTGTATGATCTTTTTTATTTTTCTATTATTAATCAAATAAATATTATATCTCAAGTAGGGATAGGATTTAGTCTAGCTTTAAGATATTCTATTTTACTTGATGCTACATTAACAACAATAACAAAACAAACTATTTTAGGGGGGGGATGAGACTACAACAGATAATAATGATAATATAAAGGATGATATAAAAAATTCTGACTTAGGTTTATGTTTTGGTATATCAAAAGATTTAAGCGATATTTTAACAATTATACTTTCATATTATGCAGGTTTTGTAGACTTAGATACTCAAAATTCTGATTTCTCTATTAAAAATTCAGGAATAGGCTTAAAATTGAAAATTAAATTATAAAAAATTTCTCGGGGAATTCCCGGGGATTTAACCTATTTTTTTATTTAATATAAACAGCTTCTTTACAATAGATTTATTTTCATCAATTAGTTTAATAAATAAGATAGATGAAGCGATTTTTTGAATTCTCTTACTCATCCAACTCCATAATTAACAGCATATCCAAAATAAGAATTTACTATAGAGACATTATATGAATATTCAAATATTACATGCCCTCTGGTTGCATTGTAAGAGTAAACATTATTTATAAAACAATTTTCAGCAAATCTAAATACTATATTAAAAACATCATTTGTTCCACCTTGAGTATAATCACTGGAAGTTTTTACATTTATATGTTCTATATATAAATTTTCAATTCCGACATTTTGCACAATATCTTCTGTAGGATAAATACTAGCTCTAGGATTTTGTTGATCATGAAAATCAATAAATATTGGATTTTCTAAAGTTTACAGTGTTACCATTTACAGCAATAATTTTGTTGGATTGTCCATAGGATTTTACTGCCCACTCAGCTTTACCTGCCTCCCATTTTTTATACCAAGCTTCAGAAGTATTTGCTTCTGGGAACATTAAATCAGGAGGATTATTCTCTTTTATACATACTAAAGACCCTACTTTTACATCAGAATTTGTATATGATAGAGTTATTGTTTTATCTCCAGTTTTAGAAGTAACAGAAAGAGATATAGGCTTATTTCTATCAGAATATCCAGCTTTAGACTCTGCCCATATTAGCCCATCAAAATAATCAACATCACAATCAAATAGTAGTTTTGTTTTTGTTGGTCCAGTACCCTTTATTATAATATTATCATTGTTTGCATTTATCATTATTGGAATTTCAAAATAATACTCTCCTTCAGGAAAATATAATACAGTTGGACTACTATGATTATCAATAAAATTTTGTACCTTCTGTCCGACGTATTCTCCAGGTAAAATACCAATAGTAGTTATATTTATAGTATCCCAAGTCTTTCCTAATTCAGGTTTTATTTCATGCCATTGAGCAATAAAGCGTTCAAGGGGAAGGGCACAAAGTCATCAATAGCCTTTAAAGTATTTGAAAGACCAAGAATAATTCGCATAAGGCACCTCCTTTTTGTTGTTTTTTACTTTACTAATACTACTTTTTTTAAAATAAAATCTTTTTTATTATCTAACGCTATGAAATATATACCTGAGGATAAATTTTTCCCCGAGAATTTAATTTTGTTATAACCGAATTTTAATTTAAAAGTTTTTATAATTTTACCATTTATATTTATTACTTTAATTACAGCATTTTTATATTTATTATATACTTCAATATTGAGTATAGGATTAAAGGGATTGGGAAAAACATTAATTGTTGTTTTTAAATTATTATTGTTTAGATTAGTTATATAAGTTGCAGAATAGAATTCATAACATCCTAGATCTACAATATTATTTACTCTTTTATTCCCATCTAAATCCAAAATTGTATCAGAAATGAAAAAATCAGGATCTCCTTTATCAATAGCAGGAGAACTCTCTTGGAGTCTAAAGTTATAAGAGGCTGTATCTATGAATAAAGGATCATCTAACATGGAATGTTCTCCAAAAGAAGTAATGCTTCTATAATTGTCAAAATCCATAGCTATACCACCCATTTCCCATCTTATATTAGAAGGATTATCTGAATAAAATAGATTATAGTCAAAATGATTTACCTCAATAGAATCATTTGTATAATCAGCAAATGCGATATTTTTATCTGATGTATAGATAATATTGTTGAAAATATAATTATTTTCGGCTCTTTGAACAGTTAGTTGAGCCCATCCTACATCAGGATGAATAGAGTTTTTAAATAAAGTATTATTGTAAAAATAGCAGTTTTTTGCCCAGCCATTTTCATCAGAACTTCCACCAATTATTATACCATCTTTATTACAAAAATAAATTAAATTATTTCTAACAAAAACAGAATCAGTTATTTTATCCTTATTCTCAGATCCAATAGAAATTCCAAAATCACCATTTTTTATAATATTTTGCTCTATTACAATCTTTCTTCCTCCATCAACATAGATAGCTGCACATGATATATATCCATTATAAGCAGGGTTGTCTTTTGAGGTTATGTTATACAAAAAATTTCTTCTACAAACTCCATTTCTTGCTTGATCATTATAAGGTGCAACGCCCCAAAATCCAGCCATATCAATTCCAATATTATCAATATCATGAATAATATTGTTTTCTACTAAAAAACCATCAACATTACCATTTAAAGTAATAGCCTCACTATATCCTAACTGGCAATCGTATATTTCATTCTCTTTTATTATAATATTTGAAGAGGGACTATCACCACTGTTTGCATAAACATGAATACCATGAGCTCCTTGTTTAGGGTTTTTGATATCATGAATTTTTAAATTTTCTATTATTATATTACTACAGGAGCCTCTTACTAAAACGCCTGTAGGATCTGAACCTGTAGGAGTCCCTTGAATTTCCAAATTTTTTAAAATAATAAAGTTTTGGTTATTTATTTCTATTATATAATCTCCATCTAGCCCAGTTGCATCAATTATTGGTTTATTAATAGAATCACCAATAATGGTGAAATAAGAATTTTTAGTTCCACCTTTTGTAATATATATCATTTCATTATATATACCGGATTTTATATAAATTGTATCTCCGGTAGAACTATTGGAAATAGCAGATGTTATTGTAGAAAAATCAGAGTTTGTATCTTTAGATACTATCCAAGTTTTAGCATAAAGATGAATAAATAAATAATAAAAACTAATTAATATTAATAATATCTTTTTCATGGAGAGTTCTCCTTTTATTTAATAAGTAATACCTTTTTTGTTATAATTTTATTTTTATCTTTTAATTTTATAAAAAATATTCCACTAGAAAGTGTTGGTTTTTTTAAGACTATTCTATTTAACCCTGATTTTAATAATTGTTTATGAAAAATTATTTTACCCTGGATACTGTATATAGATATAGAAGCATTGTTATATAAAGTATAACATTCAATATTTAATATAGGGTTAAATGGATTAGGATATACTTTTAAAGACAAATTTTTATTTTCAATAACATTTTTTTCTGAATTATTAGTTGGAGTTTCTTCTGGAATATATGCCTTTGCTTTATATCTTATTTGTGCAGGAATCTTTCTGAATGAATTATTTGAAAATTCTGGTCCCCAAACAGGCCAATTCAGTTCTCCAAAAAATGAAGGATTAGAATCTTTATAATATGAATAAGGTAAATTATGATCACTTATACTATCAGACCATTGTAGAGATCCATTTACCACGTTTCCATGAACAATTAAATCACTAGATGTAGATTTACCATACCATTCTAAATCTTTATCTGTTATTTGGTATGTTATATTTCCAATAATATTTTGAAATCTCGCATGATCTTGATAAGTAATACCATCATTGAAGACTTCAGTTTTAACCATATTTCTAAAATAAGTATTCCCAGGGCCAGCAGGACCCCAATAATCATTTATACCTATTTTATTGACAGAATTAGATTCAAATAGATTCTGATAAGAAAAATGACCATGTATTGATATATCGGGAGGATTCCAATCTTGATTAAAATTAGTAGTGTCATTATCACTTTGGATTGGATGAGTAGAATAATTATAACCATATATATTCCCATTCGCTCCAAGATGAATAAGCATAGCGTGTCTTAAAGAATCAAAAATATTGTCTTCTATTAAACAATTTGTTGTATGAAAAGAGGAATTAACTCCATATCCATGTCCTCCACCGCCATAGTTATAGGATTTATGAAAGTAAGATTCTCTAATTTCACATCTAAAAGCTGTTTCCATATCTACATGGCTTTTGTTTGTTTTATTACTTTCTACCCTTTTTATCCAACAATAAGCAGCATTTTTTAATAAAATAGTAGAAACATCAGTGTTTGTCTTTAAATCAATGTATAAGTTTTCAATACCTACATACTTAACAAATCCTTGAGGTCTTATTTGGGGATTTAGATCAGATTTAAATGTATAATGTAGTGGAGGATCTATTTTTATATAGTTTTGAGATGTATTAACCTCTTTAATAACAAAAAGCTGTCCAACAGCATTTTGTGCCCAACTTTGGTTCCAATTAGAATTTGTATACATAAAAGCAGCATCATTTTCTTGTTGTATTTCTCCAAAATTTCCTATACTAAAAAGGGAAGCATCTTGTACATATAGAATACTATCACCTTTATTATAATTATATACCTCTTGCCAATCTCCTCTATTATATTTTACAATAGCAATACATGCTCCTTGATCATCTGGATCATAAAAGTGAAGTTTTGTTTTTTGATATCCATCTCCTCTTAATATTATATTATCATATCCTATTCTTATTGTCCCTATTATTTTATAGGATCCTTCAGGAATATAAACCACACCTCCGCCATTATTATGGGCATCTGTTATAGCATCAAGTATTGCTTGTTTTGAGTCATTTGTTCCGGATGGATCTGCACCATAGTTTATTACATTATATATTGGTCCATCGATTTGTGGTATTCCGTTTGGAATTCCTATAATTTCATTTTTCCAATCAATTTTTCTGTCTTCTGGAATTATTTGAGAATATATAAAAGTAGTTAAGCATAGTATAAAGAGTGTTAATTTTATTATAAGTTGCATTTTTTTACCTTCTAATTTTTATATATATAGTTTAAAATAGTAATATTAAAAAGAATGGTAAATAGAAATATATAAAAAAATTATAGAAAAAATTATAAAAAAAGACCTTCCTCAGAAAACAACAGAAGAGCTATGAGGAAGGTCTTTTTGAAAATAGGGGGAGGTCAACTATACTTTTTTCTAATTATATATGCAGCCTTCATCATATTTTCTAATGAAGGTTTAACCTCTTCCCATTTTCTTGTTTTTAATCCACAATCAGGATTTATCCAGAAGTTTTCCTTTGGAATAATTCTCAAAGCCCTTTCAACTATCTCTATTATATCTTCAACCTTTGGAGTCTTTGGCGAGTGAATATCATAAACCCCAAGGCCTATTTGTCTTTTATAATTATACTTTTCAAAAGCCTCTATTAATTCACCTTTTGATTTTGTTGTTTCAATAGATATAACATCAGCATCTAAAGCATCAATTTTATCAATTATATCACCAAACTCAGAATAACACATATGAGTATGAATTTGGATTTCTTTTGGAGCATATGAAGCTAGTTTAAATGCCTTAATAGCCCAATTAAAATACCTATCCCAATCTCTTTTTTTAATAGGTGTCATTTCTCTAAAAGCAGGTTCATCTATCTGGATTATTTTTATTCCATTTCTAATATAATCTTGAACCTCTTCTTGAAGAGCAGAGGCAATTTCATAAGCAATCTTTTCAATAGGATATTCTGGATTAACATAACTCCATGCTATTATTGTAATAGGTCCTGTTAGCATTCCTTTTACTGGTTTTTTAGTTAAACTTTGGGCATAAACTATTTCATTAATAGTCATAGGTTCAATTCTCTTGATATTTCCTATTATAATAGGAGGTCTATAAACTCTACTTCCATAGGAAATAACCCAGCCTTTTTTTGTTGTTAAAATTCCATCTAATTTTTCTGCGAAAAATTCAACCATATCAGTTCTTTCAAACTCACCATGAACTAAAACATCAAGTCCTAATTCTTCTTGAAAACGAATAGTTTTTTCTATTTCCTTTTTAATAAACTTATCGTACTCTTCTTTTGATATCTCACCTTTTCTATATTTTAACCTCATACTTCTAACTTCAGGAGTCTGAGGGAAACTTCCAATAGTTGTTGTTGGAAATAAAGGTAGATTTAAATAACTTTGTGCTTTTAATCTTTCCTCATAAGATTCTCTTGTTTTTTCTGGTATTTCAAAGGTTTCTTTTTCTAAAGAAAAATTAGAAGGATTTATTTCTAAATTTTTTAAAAAATTTAATTCTTCAAGTTTTTCAATTGCAAATCTTAGATTATTTTTTATATACTCATTTTTTTCAACCTTTGTTGTTATTGGGAGTAAAAAAAGCCCGCCAGCAGATGAGATTATTATTTCATTATTTACTTTATTTTTGATTTCATATAAAACTTTGTTAATAAATTCGCCATTTTTTGGGAAAACACTTCTTGAGTCAATTACTCCAGCAATAATTTTTGATTTAGGATTAATTGAAGATATTATATCTAAATTTTTTATTCCCCTTATAAAATCAAATCCCCAAGCATTAACCTCTATATTTTCTATTAATTCTGGATGATCTATACTCTCATAATATGTTATTAAATTAATTCTATCCCAATAATTTTCCAACTTTTTGTAAGTATTTAAAATTTTATTCATCTCATCTTTAGAATATTCTAAAACAAAAGCAGGTTCTTCTATGTGAAATATTGTATTTTTATATTTCTCAAAAAGTTGAGAATATGCCTTTATTAGCTTATCTAAAATTATCTCTTCATTTCCATTTATTTTTGAGAGTTTTAGAAGGGTGTAAGGACCTATTATATAAAGAATTTTTGGATCTTTTATACCAAAAAATTCATATTTATCCCAAGAGAATTTTATATCATCTTCCTGAGATATCTCAATTTTTATGTAATGATAATTAGTATTAAAAAATTTTTTCATAGGAAGCGCATTTTCACCTCTTGCTAAATTATAATAGTTCTCAATAGAAAAGTCTCTATAGATATTAAACATAAATCCTAGATCAAGTATAGAATCATATAAGGTTATTTCTCCCTCTGGATAGAGATCAACATAGTTTTGATAAATAGAGAGTCTTTCACTTTCAATTTTTTTTAGATTATCAATTAATTGTTTTTCATTAATTTTTTTGTCCCAAAAAGCCTCCAGTGTTTTTTTGTACTCTCTTTCTTTTCCAAGCCTTGGGAACCCGTATGCATAAACTAACATAAATAATACCTCCTTTTTGGTTTGTTTTTTTTAAATTTTAACCTGCAAGGTCCCAAGGCTTAAGGTAATAAGGCGACAACCCTAGCCGCCCTATTCCTTAAGCCCGAGGAATAGGGGTTAACTCTTCGGGCAGGTCTCCTGGCTTAGGGGCTACCTACTCGGCCGCCTTCCCACCTCAAAATTTTAGATTTTTGAGGCAGTGGCATTATTGGCCTTTCGTTCCCCAACACAGTTCCGGGTCGAGCGCCGGATTCTCACCGGACTTCCCTTTTAAGGCTCACCCCTCTTTTTTAGGGGATATTGCCACCCGAAGAGTGCTTCTTATTTTTTTTAAAGATAATAAAAATAATTTTTTTAATATAAAAAATGGTAAAAACTTACATTTTTTTCTTGTTTTATTTGATAATTTAAAATTATTTTAAATTTTAACTTAATAAATTTAATCTAAAAATATTAAAATATTAAAAGGAGGTTTTATTATGAAGAGAATTCCAGCATTTTTCCTACTAATATTTTTATTATTGGGATTTTCATTATTTTCATGTAGTGAGGATAATATTGATAATAATTTAAATGTATCTGATACTATCCAAAATACATCTGATGATTCTGCAATTTGTTCTCAAGATATAATAAATTCAAATTTTAAAGAGGTTTTAACAGCCCAATGTTTTAAAGACTTATTTAAAAAAGATAGTAATCTTACTTTAATTAAAGCAATAGATAATGAAGTGATATATAAATTATTTAATACATTACCAACGGATTACATAGATAGTGTAAAAAATTTTTTAGAAGAAAGAGGAGCAAGGTTTATAAGTGGAGTAGGGAAAATTTATCTAGATACTAATGTGGTAACCCAATTATTCAAAATAAATGATGTTTTTAAATATAACAGTAATACAGGTGAAAATGAACTTACTACCTCTTATTACATAAAAGTAATATATAATAATATGGATTCTTTAATTAGTCTATATTTATTAGCAAGAGACTTGTCAGATACTAGTGATAATGATAGCTCTTTGATAGATAATGGGGAAGAAGAAGGCGATACAACCCAACTTGAAGATAGTACTTCAATTTCTAATGATAGTTTAATTTTTACCCCTTTATATGACAGTGTAAAAGCTTTGGAAGATAGTATTTGGAATTTTTTAAATATATATATAGATGATACAATACAAATTTTAGATCTTTATGAAGAATATACTGATACCGGATTTTTATATAGTGTTCCATTTAGTTCATCACCTCTTGATACAAATGATGTAGATATAATTATATTTGATTTACAGGAATATTATGAAGATTTTGGTTTTGTATTAGATACTATTTATGATCCATCTTTAGAGCAAGATGGTCTTAGTACTTTAATGATATTATATAGAATATTCTACAATGAAGATAGTACAATTACTAAAGATAGGATAACAATATATATATTTAATGAAATAGACGGAGAATATCCAGAATTTTTTTTATCTGTAGAGTATGAAGTTTTTTATAATTATACTTTAGAAAAATAATTTCCCATTTCATTTCACTTTCCCTTTTTAAAGGGGGAAGATTTTTTATATTTTTATTATTATGATATAAGTATAATAGAATAAAAATAGAGATAAAAAGGAGGAAAAAATGAAAAAGTATTATTTAAAAATCTTATTATTATTTAGTATAACTTTTTTTACTTTTTTTGGTTGTTCTGGAGATGATAGTGTTTCTAGTAATGTAGAAAATACAACAACTACAAAAATAAAACCAGAAAATATTTTAGAAGTAATAAATAATAAATTAAGAGATAGTATATTATCAAACCAAGTTTATACAGCATATTTTTTTAAAGATGAAACTATGGAAATAGATACTTTACTAAAGGTTGTTATGGAAAATAGTTCAACAGGAGAGAATCCAAATACTATTTTAACAGAGAAAATAGAAGAAGAAATAGATAATTATATAGTAGAAGTAATGGGATTAGAATATATTGATGGTGAATATACCTCTGATGTTTCTACAGGTGAAGTTTATGAATATGATATATATAAATTCACAGATATAGAAGTGTATTTAAGAGTTGATTACTATTATAAAGACAATACTATAACTTTTAGATTATATGGTTCTGATTTATCTTCTAGCTATAAAGATATTGATAATACTTCTCAAGTTGAAGATTCAATATCAAATAGTAATGACTTAGATAAATTAGTAGCAGATGTATATACATCAAATTTTGATACTACAACTTATATCATTGAGAATGATACAATAAAAAATTTAAAAATTATAGAATATGTATATACTTTCAATGAAGATTATGTAATAGATACAAAAGAAAAAAGTGAAGAATTTAAAGAAAAATTAGAAGACTATTTTTATAATTTTATAGGTGACTATTCAGAATATAATGAGGATAGAGATGAGGAAATTTTATATCAAGTCTTTTTATATCCTCCTGATAATGATACTCTTTTAATAGGTTATTATTCTGATATGTTAGTTTTTATTTTTTACGATCATAATACAAGTTCAGAAAATTCTTTTAATAAAGATATATTTTCTCCTACAAATTTTTCAAATTATATATTAGATTATTTATTACCTTTAACATTAGGAGAAGAAAATTATAATATTCAAAAGTCTTTAGATACAGTAATTGTTGTTTCTTATACTGGAGACAAGAGCTTTAATATTATAGAAACTAATATAAATGATATTCTATCTAACTCTATGGTATATTTATATGATTATGATGGATATGAGGGATATACTTATAATTATAGATTTAAAAATTATGAAAAATTGTTTTTAGATGTTATCTATGATGAAGGAAATAATATTATAAAGTTTGAAATGTATGGAGAAGATTTAGATACTATTTTATAGGAGTATTTAAAATTTAAATAAAAGAAGAAGTAAAAAATGAAAAGAAAAAGTTTTTTATTTTTTTTAATTTATAGTGCTTTTCTTATAGAATATGTCTATGGAACAGGATTTTTTATGGAAAATTGGGTACAAAAAAATTATTCTCCTCCTTCTGTTACTAATCCATTAGAGAATATACCTATTACTTATGATATCACTGTTTCTGTTAATGGAACAGATACTATAAATAAAGTATTAGAAACAATTTTTGGGAATAATTTGCCTGCTTGGAGAAAAAATTTAAAAACATCTAAAGAAGCAGAAAGACATTTGAAAAATATAAAAATTACTACATTAAGAATACCTGGAGGTAACTGGACTAATAATTGGTTATGGGATGGTCAGATCCACTGGACGTTAAAAGATAATTATAAATCTAATATTAAAAGTGAACCTACAACAACATGGACATTACAGACAGATGACTTATTAGATTTAGTATCAAAGTATAATTCTGAACCACAGATATGTGTTAATTATTCCCTTGCAAGATATATAGATGAACCAAATCCTGTAGAAAAAGCAGCTTCCTATGCAGCAGGTTGGGTAAGATATATAAAATCTTTAGGAATAAAAGCAAGATATTGGGAAGTGGGTAATGAAAATTATGGAAGTTGGCAAGAAGGTTATATAGTAGATGGAGATACAATTACTGGAGCAGAGTATGCTCAGGATTTTAGAATTTTTGCAGATTCAATGAAAGCTGCTGATCCTAAAATTAAAGTTGGAGCTGTTCTTTATCCTACAAGTACAAATTTATGGACTAATGATTGGAGTATCCAGGTATTAAAAAATGCTTCTGATAAAATAGACTATGTTATAATTCATGAATATTTTACATGGGCGCCTAATTTGAATACAATAACACCCGAAGAAGTATTAAGTGCTAAATATTTAATAAAAGCAGATATAGATTCTGTAAACGCTATGCTACAAGCGATATTAGGTAAGACAATAGAAGATATTCCTGTGGCTATGACAGAATATAACATGAGAGCAGGAAAATCGAATACTACAGGTGTAGCAACTCTATTTATATCTGAAGCATTAGGAGAGTTTATAAAAAATAAATATGGACTTGTGAATTTATGGGATATAGAAAATAGTAGTGGTTTTGATGATCATGGAATTTTAACTTATGAAGAGGCGCCTACACCAGAT
>JAMORN010000338.1 GCA_027063545.1 bacterium
GATTAATAGACTAGAGCATACAGTAGCCAATTTAAAGAATAGTGTACTTAACACCCAAGCAGCAGAATCACTCATAAGAGATGTAGATGTAGGAGAAGAGATGGCAAACTTTACAAGACTACAAATATTAACACAAGCAGGAACAGCGATGTTATCTCAAGCAAATGCAGTACCACAAGGAGTGATGGGATTATTTAGATAGAAATAGATATTAGGTTAATAGTTAATTTGTATATTAAGGGGTTATCTCTCAAGAAGAGGGATAACCCCTTTTTTATTTTTATTGATTTTGTTTTTTTATTTTGTTATTTTTAAATTATTTATATAGAATAGTTTTTTGTTTTTAGAATAGAAATTAAAGAAAAATATTCAAGGAGAATATATGGAATATGAAGCAGTAATTGGGCTAGAAGTTCATGCTCAATTAAAAACAAAAACAAAATTATTTTGTTCTTGTTCTACAGAGTTTGGTGCAGAGCCAAATACTCATGGTTGTCCTGTCTGTTTAGGCTTACCAGGAAGTTTACCTGTTTTGAATGAAGAAGCTGTGAATTATGCTATAAAAATGGCTTTAGCAACAAATTGTAGAATAAATGAAACATCAATATTTGCTAGAAAAAATTATTTTTATCCTGATTTACCAAAGGGTTATCAGATTTCTCAATATGATAAGCCGTTAGCTGAGGAAGGTTTTGTTGAATTTTATGTTGATGGTGAAAAAAAGAGAGTAAGATTAATAAGAATTCATATAGAAGAAGATGCAGGAAAGTTAAAGCATGAAGGTTCTGATGGGAGTTTATTTGATGTAAATAGAGCAGGGACTCCATTAATAGAAATAGTTTCTTATCCTGATATAAGAACCCCTAAAGAAGCTTCAGAGTATATGAAAAAATTAAGGCAGATTTTATTATATTTAGGAATTTCCGATGGAAATATGGAAGAGGGATCTTTAAGATGTGATGCTAACATTTCTGTTAGGCCTAAAGGTACAGATAAGTTAGGCACAAAAACAGAATTAAAAAATTTAAATAGTTTTAGAAATTTAGAAAAAGCTATAGAATATGAAATAGAAAGACAAATTTCTCTTATAGAAAATGGGGAAAAGGTTGTTCAAGAGACTAGATTATGGGATCCTGTAAAAAATGTAACAAGAGCAATGAGATCTAAAGAAGAAGCCCATGATTATAGATACTTTCCAGAACCAGATTTAGTTCCTTTAGTGGTAAATGAAGAATGGATTTCCAATATAAAGGAGACAATAGAAGAACTACCAAATGAAAAAATAGAGAGATTTATGAAAGATTATAATTTGAGCTATTATGAAGCTAATCTCTTATGCGAGACAAAAGAAAGAGCAAATTATTATGAAGAAGTAATAAAGATACATCCTGATTATAAACAAGTAGCTAACTGGATGTTGGTAGAAGTTTATAGATATTTAAATGATAATAATATTGAAATAAAAGATTTTCCTATAAAACCAGAAGATTTAGGAGAGCTTTTAAAGTTTATAAAGGATGGAAAAATAACAAATAATATAGGAAAGAAAGTTTTCCAAAAGATGATAGAAACAGGAAAAAAGGCAGCACAAATAATAGAAGAAGAAGGTCTTGTTCAGATATCTGATACATCAGAGTTAGATGCTATAGCTGATGAAATTATAAAAAATTCACCAAAGCAGGTAGAAAAGTATTTAAAAGGTAATGAAAAAGTTTTAGGTTATTTTATTGGACAATTAATGAGAGAGACAAAAGGAAAAGCTAATCCTCAGATAGCAAACCAATTATTTAAGAAAAAATTGGAAGAACTAAAAAATAATGGATAAATTGTTTTTTTATTTTATAATTGTTTTTTTTATTGTAGGATTTTTGTTTTTTTTAGGGATAGAGGTAAATGCTCAAAATATAGAAGACGATTTTAACGTAGATACAAATATAACATATTCTATTAAAACAGAAGATAAGCAATTATTATGGGAACCTAAAAAAGATAGTGTTTTAAGTAAAAATTTAAAATATTATATAGATATAGCTTTTGGCTTTACTCTTTATTTTATAACAGCCTATTATACTACAAATTTATTAAATCCCGAATAATTTTTTAATTTATTATGGAAAAAGATATTGTAATTATTATATTTTTAATCAGTTTTTTGGTGTTAACTTTGTTATTTTTAGCAATTTTTTTTAGATATAGTTTAAATATTTTGTGGAATTTGGAAAGGATTGAGGAATTATTGAATATAGATAAATTAAATACACAGGAATTAGTTAGAGTATTAAAGATAAAGATATTGGCAATAGATGAGACTATGGATTTAAAACAAAAGGAAGTAGAATATAAAGAAACATTAGAAAATAGATATTCCAAATTACTTGATATATAATTGGAGTTGAAAGATGAAAAAAACTATAGATATTTTAAAAGAAAAAGGAATAGATTTAAATAGACTTGTTGCTGCAAAGGTTGATGGTGTATTAATTGATCTAACAAGAGAGATAGAAGAAGGTAAAAATATAGAGCCTATTTATTTT
>JAMORN010000339.1 GCA_027063545.1 bacterium
TTCAACTCTTTTATATAACTATTATAACACCTATTTCAATAATATATGGGAATTTAATAAAATGGAAGTAGTTTTTTTAAGTTATAATTTAATTATTTTTGGTTATTTTATGATAGGACTTATACTTATATTCTTAAAAAAACAAAAAAAAGGTATTTGGGAAAAAATATACTTAGAAAAAGAAGGGGCACAAAGTATTGAATCTAATATTAAGGCTGAAACTGAAAATAGGTTATCTTATAAAGACATAACAATCATAATTGGCTTTCATAATGAAGAGAAAAAACTTCCTTTTTTACTTGATAGTATTTTGAAATATATTCCAAATGAGGTAAAAATAATATTTGTTGATGATAGAAGCAGTGATAATTCTTATAATATTGTTGAAGAGTTTTGCAAAAAAAGAAAAAATACCACTCTTTTAAAAAAGGAGAAAATTATAAACAAAGATTTATCACCAAGGCAGGACAACATACAATATGCTTTAAATTATATTCAAACCCCTTATTTTATAGTTCTTGATGCTGATGTAATTATAACAGAATATTATTTAGATAACATTTTAACATTTAAAAAACAAAAATTTTTTGGATATGGCACAACCTTTATACACATAGAAAACCCAAAATCAATTATTGAATATATTGAATACTCAGAACTTTTTTTCTTATTTATAAATTCTTTAATATTTTATCTTTTTAAACTTCCAGGCTCATGTATGGGAAATAATTTAATTATAAATACAAAAAAATTTAAACAAATAAACGGATATAAAAATATTGGAAAATATATTGTAGATGATATGGCTTTATATCATTATGTCTATAAAAACTTCTCTCACAAGGAAATTGAGTTTATTCCTAAAGCAAAACTTTATACTTTAAGTTATAAAAACTTAAAAGATCATATAAAACAGAAAAAAAGATGGTTTTTTGATTCTATTAGAGTATCATTTAAATACTATAAATTAACATTTTTTGCTTCTATTTTTATGTTTTTAGTATTTTTTTCAATAATTTGCAATCTTATAATTAACCCTAATCCTATACTTCACATATTTCTTTTTATAAACTCATTTTTATTAATAAAAACCTACACCATACTTTTTGAAGAAAAACAAATAAATACTATAAAATTATCTTTAATATTTTTCTTAGAACACTACTTTTGGGTTATTTTATGGATTATATACTAACTCAATGCTTTCTATTTCTTACAACTAAAAATAATTACCTGATAATTATTTGAAATGTTTTCTTTAAATATCTTTAATAAATTACTCTTTCTTTTTGAATCTGTATAAGCAAAAGGTTCATCAAACACAATTGGGACTTTCCCAAAATTATATTCTTCTTTTAAATAATCAAGTAAAGCTAATAAAACACTTAAAGCAAATTGATCTTTTGCTCCATCTGAAAGTTCATTATAATAGTATTCTATCTTATTCTCTCCTGTTACTTTCCAATAATCTGTAAATTTTCTTTCCTCTTTTTTGTCTTTAATATTCATAAAATCATAAGAATATAATATTGCTCTCTTATATTTACCACTTGTTATTTTCTTCAAATAATTGTTTAATGAATTGACAAAAACAGGATTTTTAAAAATCTGAGTATAAACATTTTTTGAATAATCCTCCAATACTTTAGAGGTAATAGAGATAAGCCCATATAGTTTTTTATGAAGTTCTAAGTATTTATTTAATTTATTTAATTCACTGCTAAGTGTTTCAATAGAATAATGTTCCAATTTCTCTTTAAGATTTTTTAATTCTAATCTCAATTTCTCAATCTCAGAGTTATTGTTAAGTTTTTCTCTCTCTAAATTATTAAGTTCTCTTTCCTTGCTATAATACTCCTCTATTATGTTTTGAAGTTCCTTATCCTTATATTGCTCTAGAAAACTAAGATCTAATTCCTTTTTTAAGTTTTCTATGTTTATATCTATTTCTCTATCCTCTTCTTTTAAATAAACATCCTTTATTGTATCCAACTCCTTTTTTGTTTGCTGAATCTTTATTAATCTTTGATTTAATTTATTAATCTCATCTTTTGTTTTGTCTTTTTTCTCTCTTAATATATTAACCTTTAACTCTTTAATTTTCCTAATTAAATCTTCTTTCTCTCTTTCTAAAGATGCTTTCCTTTCAATAGTCTCTTCTGATTTCTGAATTAAATCCTTTATATTCTCTTCTAATCCTATAGAATCTTTTTCTAAATACTCATTTATTTCTTCTATTTCTATAAAATTTTTAAGTTTTCTTATCATTAAGAATAGATGATCTTTATATGACGCTGATTGTCTTAAGTTATACCCTTTTTCTTCTAGTTTTTTAATTTCTAAATCAATCTGTTTTAATCTTTCATCTATTTGAGTTATATACTTTTCTGGTTGTTTTTTCAACAATTCAATCAATTTATCCTTATCTTTTATTGCTTCTTTTACTATATTTAAATAAGTTTCAGCATTTTCTTTTGTTTTATAAATATTGACTATCTCTCGTTTTTTCTCTATTGATATATC
>JAMORN010000340.1 GCA_027063545.1 bacterium
AAGTATAAATAGATATGTATATTGATAAGGGTAAATTAGGATATATTTATAGAGTCCTCCTGTATTTATTTGGAGGTCTCTTATTTTTTTATAACTTAATATATTCAGAAGTTGATTCTTTATCTCTAAACTCTAAAGGTGAATATAATTTACCTTTATTGGATACTATAGAAAACTTTTATGATAGTATATATACAATACAAGCTAAAATAACAATACATTCTTCGTTGATGAAAGAAAATGATTTTATAGAGGGTTTTATCTATTATTGTAAGAATAAAGGTTTTGTTTATAATATATATACACCTTCCAGATTGGTTATGGGCAATATAAATGATACTATATTTTTAATGGGCGAAGATAGTATATTATATTTGAATACAGAAATAAATAGTAAATTTTACAAAAATTTTTCTAAAATATATAATATAAGAAATTACAATTTTTATAAAGTTTTAAAAAATATTTATAAATGTAAAATTACTCATGTTTTTAGTGATGAGGTAATTATAAAATGTTTTGTTGATAATCCAAAGTATATAAAAGCAGTTTATTTAAAAATAGATCCTATATATAAGGTTTATAAATCTATAGAAATTTATTCTTTAGATGGATATATTATAAATGCAGTTTATATGGAAAATCCTATAAAAAGAGGAAAATTTTCCATAAGCACAGAGATAGTTAATACAAGAGTAATTTCAAAAGGTTATGAGGTGTCTGATACCCTTAAACTTAGAAGAGTAATTTTTAATAAAAATACTATATACAATAAATGTATTATACCTCAAGCTAAAGAGATAAAGTTATTAACAAAGAAGATGGTAGAAAAACAGCTAAAAAGGAAGCTAAAATAGTGGATTTTCGTAATAGATTAATAATTATAATACTTTTCATGTTTATTTTATCTATCTCGTGTTATTCTCAACTTATGAAAGGTACTATTTGGTATTATGAAGAATATCCAGTTGTTGATTCCACAGAGTATAATAAATATTTTAAGAATTATGAAAAAAGAAAACAAAGGGATTCTTCTCCTTGGATGATAGTTAACCCTATAAAATTTGGCATGGTACTTTTTATAAAAACATATCAATTCTTCTTTTCTCAGCTTGATGGCTCTCATTGTCAATTTAGACCTTCATGTTCCCATTTTGGTGTTTTGGCTGTTAAGAAATATGGCCTTAAGGGTATTTTAATGACAGCAGATAGACTCTTGAGATGTAATCCTTTTACCTATAAAACATATCCATTAACCCCAGATAGGAAGCATCATTATGATCCAGTTGAAAAACATGATCTTAAACTTAAAGACTTATTTAATAATTAGTATACTATTTTTTATTTGGATTGAAGGTGTTGTAGGTTTATCAATAGATAGTACTTTTTTTTACTATTTATTTAAAAATGGAGATTATAGTAATGCTTATGTAGAAGGCTTAAAATTAAAATTTTATAATAAGAAATATCAAATTTATGATGATAAAGAAATATATAAATATATAGCTTTATCTCTTTTTTATACAAAACAATATAGAAAAAGTTTAGAATATTTTAATAAATATTTAAACCATTCAGCAACTATTGAAGATTCTGTTTTTGATAAGATTATTTATATATATAAAAATGAGAATAACTTTGATGAAATGAAAAATATTTTAGAAAAGTATTATAAAAATAATCGGGAAAAATATTTATTAAATAAGGCCAAAATTGCTCACTTAGAAAAAAGCTATAGTTTAGAATTAAAAATTCTTGATTCTTTAGTTCTTTTAGACTCTTTAAAATATAAAGATTTATCAGAGAGTATACATATTATATTTAATAATAAACCTGAAAATAAAAGTTATTTAAAAGCTTTTATTTTTTCTTTATTTCCAACAGGAGGATATATATATACAGAAAGATATTCTGATGCTTTATTTACATGGATTACTCTAACACCTTTAGCAACATTGGGTACTTTATATTATTTAAATGGAGATAAATATAGAAGTTATATAATATATTCTGTTTGTGGGATGTTTTATTTAGGTACAATATATGGATCATTAGTTAGCGTAAAATTATATAATGAAAGAATAGAAGAAATATTATATGATAAAGTATTAAAAGAGTATGAAAAAAGTAGAAAGACAGGTTTTAATATTAATTTTTCTTTTTAGTTTATTATTTAACAACACAATATTATATAGTTTTAAACAAGAAGAAATAGATAAAACTCTTTTTTTTATTTTTTCTTTAGAAAAAAAGATTGATTATTCGTTGCAATTAGGGGATTTTTTATACTTTAATGGAGTAAAGGAGAAGGCTTTACTTGAATATAAAAGGGCCTTATTTTATTCTATGGAGTTATCTAATGATAGTTTGATCTACATATCAAGATTAAGAATATACAATATTAATATATGGAAGAGTAAAGATATCTTAAGTATAAAATCTAATATAGAATCAATAATAGATAAGTTATATGATAAAGGAAAGTATTTATCTATTCAAAAAAACTATAACTATCTTT
>JAMORN010000341.1 GCA_027063545.1 bacterium
ATTGACGGGGTAGATGGCATATAGCAGGGGCATGCCGAGGTGCCAGTAACCTCGTAAAACAACTGGCAAAACAATAAGTGCAGACGAAAGCTATGCATTGGCTGCTTAATAAATAGCAGCCGGGGTACTTAAGCTGCGCCTCTGGGCTTAAGTTACTCTTCATATACAGGGGCTGGCCTAAAACCTAGCCTTCGGGTTTTAGGTGAGAGATTATGAAGGCTGGGGATAATGCCCTTTGCCTGTGGAGGGGATTATCCGACAACTAAACACAGGCTAAGCATGTAGTCCCTGCTATAGGCCCTATCTCGGACAGGGGTTCGAGTCCCCTCGCCTCCAAAAAAGATAAAAATTTCTTTCTCATAAAAAATCAATCAAATTTTTGTTTTTATTTTTTTCTCTTATTTATTATTTTTTTTCTCAGAATATTTTTTATCATAATAGTTTTAATATATTTAAGTCAATAGCGGAGATTATTATGGAGACAGAAGTAAAAAGAGCAAGGGTAATTGTTGACTTTTCTATAGAAAAAAAGATATCTAATAGAGTTAAGTATATTTATAAAAATACTATATCTCATATTGTAGGTGATTTTAAAAAAGGCGATATAGTCGATTTATATTCAAAAAAAGGAAATTTCTTAGGACAAGGCTTTATAAATCCTGATTCTAAAAAAAATCTTATTATTATTCTTACTTGGTCTGGAGAGGAGTTTAATGAAAAAGTTTTAATGGAAAGATTAAATAGTGCTGTAAAGTATAGGTTCAAATATGCTTTAAAAAGCCATGAAAGTTTTAGGATTGTAGATGATATAAATGATTTATTACCAGGCCTTATTATTGATAAATTAAAGGATTTAGTAGTCATAAATGTTTTTACCCCAGGTTGGCTTAATTTTTTAGATTATATTATGTTTTTTATAGATAACCGTTTTGATGTTAAGACTATTTATTTAAATATTCCTAAAGAAATTATGGAAAATGAGAAAATGCCTTATGGTTCAAAAGTTTTAAAGGGAGAAATAAGTAAAAAGGAATATGTTATAGAGGAAAGAGGTTTTAAATTCTTATTTGATTTTACAAATTATAGGGAAATAGGTGTATTTTTTAAAACAAGAAGTGTAAGAGAGTATTTATATGAAGATATAAATTTAATAGATAAAAGGGTTCTTTTAATAAATCCTACAGTGGCTGTGGGCGCTCCATATCTTATACATGCAGGTATAAAACAATTATATATATTAAGTAGCTCTAAAGATAAGGAAGAGTTTAATAATAAGATATTAAAATTAAATTCATTAATGAATAGTGATGTAATAAAATATATAACTTCCACTAGTATTGAGTATTTAAAAAAGAATTCAGAGAAATTTGATGTGATAATTTTAGGAGACTTAGATTTTAGTAGAAAAGATTTTAATGAAGATGATTTAAAAAGTTATGGGACACTTCAACAGCTTATTTTTGGGCATTTAAAAAAAGGTGGTATATATATTGATATGACTCCTGAAAAGTTTAATAATATAAATAATTATAAAAATCTTATTTTAGATATTGTAAAATCAAGTAATATGTATATTCAACTAGTAAAGAGTTTTAGTTACGAATTCGACAAACCTCTTCTTTTAACAGGTAGTATATTACTTAATTATTCTGCAGTTAGTTATAGAGTTATTTAACGGAGGCAATAAAAATGGATCATAGTTATTTTCTTAATTTAATGGAAAAAGTAAAGGCTAATACCTCTATTTCTGATGAAATGTATGAATTGTATAATGTGAAAAGAGGGTTAAGAAATAAAGATGGGACAGGTGTGTTAGTTGGACTTACGGAAATTTCTTCAGTTATGGGATATATAAAGGAGGATGAAGAGGTAATTCCTATAGAAGGAAAGTTATATTATAGGGGTATTAGCGTTGAAGAAATAGTTGATGGTATTACAAAAGAAAATAGATATGGTTTTGAAGAGGTTATTTATTTACTATTAACAGGAGAGTTGCCCAATAAAGAAGAATTAGAAAATTTTAAAATTTTATTAGCAGAAAATAGACATTTACCTAGAAATTTTGTAAGAGATGAACTTAGTACATTTAAAACACATAATATTATGAATGCTCTTTCTAGAGCTATATTAACATTATATAGTGAAGATAAAAATCCTGATGATATTTCATTAGATAATATTTTAAGACAAGGTATTTCCTTAATAGCAAAGTTCCCAGTAATAGTGGCTTATTCATATAGAATTTATTTAGAAGAGTTTAAACATAAAAGTTTAATTATTCATAGGAATAAGAAAGACTATATGACAGCAGAGAATTTTTTACATTTAATAAGAGATGATTCAAAATTTTCTCCTGTAGAAGCAAAGCTCTTAGATATTAGTTTGATTCTTCATGCAGATCATGGTGGAGGGAACAATTCTACATTTACAACAAGGGTGGTATCTTCCTCAGGGACAGATACTTATTCTGCAATTGCAGCTGCTGTAGGTTCTTTAAAGGGTCCTCTTCATG
>JAMORN010000342.1 GCA_027063545.1 bacterium
TTAAAATATCAGTCTCAAATAATAAATAATCTAATATCTCTCTCTGGAAATTTATTGATAAGTTTAGCAAATGCTCTAATTAAATTAAAATGATTTTTTTGTTCAACTAGTCTTCAAATATTAATAAAAATAAAAGTATCATCTTTTATATTATATTTCATTTTTAGTTCTTCAATATAACTGTAATTTACTTTATAATCCGAAATATTAAATGAATTAAAAATAACCTCAATTTTTTTAGAATCTATACCTCTATTTATCAAATTATCTTTTAAATAACTACTAACAACTATTATTTTATCAGCTAATCTATAATTTATATTTTCTAATAATCTAGTCAATAAGTTAAAAATTTTTCATTTCTTAATGTTATTCCTTTCATATTCAAAATCATTATGAACAGAAATTACTACTTTAGTTTTTGTTAATTTCCCAATAATATTAGCAGCTAATCATTCAATATGAGGATTATAGGCTCTTATTACATTCAAATCAAACTTTTTTACTATTCTTATTCCTTTAACAATATAATAAAATAAATTTATTAATTTACTTTTTATTTTAAAAGAAAAATATCTAAACTTTCATTTTTTCCTTACATAATTATTCTTTCATTTATACAAAAATATCCCCCTCTTTATTTTTCAATTAGGATCAAAATACAAATGAGGATATAAACATCTATTATTTTCTAAAATTTCATATTTCTCTAAAGCTTCATTAGGTATGAAAAGAATTCTTATTTCTTTCATATTATATAATATCATGTTCTAAAAAATTTTCACAAAATTGGCAAAGATAATATTTTCTCTTTCAATTTTTCAGATAGTCATAATTTTCACCAAAATGGAATTCATCATACATAACCAACTTCTTTTATACTAAATCCTCAATCTTTCAAGAGTCTTTCTAAACTATTTCTAGTAAATCATCTAATATGAGTATAATCATCCCAAATTATTTTAGGATTATATCAAGGTACCTGAATATATATTATTCATCCCTTTTTTAATAATTTATATAACTTAGAAATAACATTTAAAGGATATAGTATATGCTCAAATACATCTAACGCAACAATTATATCATAAACATTTGTCAATTTTGCTTCTATTTCTTCATTTTCTAAATTTTTCAAAAAAATGTTATTATACCGTTTACTAGCATACTTTATTGTTTCTTTATCAATCTCTATCCCATCTATAATAATAGAATTTCAAAATATTTTTCTTAACCATTTAGCAAAACTTCAATTTCAAAATCAAAAATCTAAAATTCTCAAATTTTTAGTAATATATAACTTTTCTATCAAATAGCTAACCTTTTCTTCTGAAATATTTCTAAATTCTTCAGTATAATAATAACTTTTTCCCATTATTTCTTCTTAAGAATAAAAATAAATTTTCCAGAAAAAAAATTAATTACCGGGATACTACTAAGTAATTCATCTAAATAATGTCAAAATAAATTTAAAGATAAAATTTTCTCTATTAATTTCTTCCTAAATAGAAAAGGAATAAGATCAAAATAATATATTTTTAAAATTTTAAAACCTTTATTTTTAAATTTATACATTAAAAATCTTTTAGAATATCCAAACTGTGGAATATCAAAAAATTTTTTTGAAAAGTAATAAGTAAACGAATATTTATTAACAAATTCCAATATATAGATTGTCTTGCTATGTCAAATTAAATATAAATTAGATAACAATTTATCTATATCGTCAATATAATATAATGTAGAAAAAGAATAAACAAGATCTATTCTATCTTTCAATCCTTTAACAATATTAGTATCCAAAATATTCCCTAAAATAATTTTAATATTGTTAATATTATTCTTTTCTATTTTATCTTTTAAAATTTTTATCATATCTGGAGAAATATCTATTCAATAAATAAATCTTACTTTATCTGAAATTTGTAACGCATGATTTCAATGCCCAATTCCAATATCCAAAACATTATAATTTTTATTTAAATATTTATTCAAAATTTTTTGCTTTATTCTAAAATAGAGATTATTCCATTTATCCTTTTTAGCGAAATCCTTATGATAATTTATTACTTTTTGTTCAATTATTTTATTAATTTGATTCATATAATATCTTTTAATTACTAAAATAATAATAATTCTTTTCTACATTAGAATACTTCTTTTTAAACTTTTTTATTCATTGCTCTTTAAGATTAGAAGGAGAATAAGCAACCCCCATTAAATCATACTTCTCTATTCCTAAATATCTTCAAAACTCCAAAGCTCATAATTGTATTAAATCACCAACAAAAAAAGTATTAGTTTTATATTTAGGTAATATTCAAGGTGCAGCAAAATGAGATATGTTATTAAAATAAAAAAAACTTGCTCATCATAATATTTCACTTTCTTTACCCTTTTTAGAAATTATTACTAAATATGAATTATTTTTCAATAATTTATACGCCTTCCTATTTATATAATGAGGAGGTAATTGATGTCACAAATTTCTTTTATCCTCCTTTA
>JAMORN010000343.1 GCA_027063545.1 bacterium
TATTTCTCTATTTAGATCATTCATATTTTTTAATTCTTCATAAACTTCCCAAAAATTATCTGACTTTTCTAAATTTTTATCCTCAGGGCTACTTTTTATTTTTTCAAATATTTCTTCAAAATATGTACTTTTTGCAATATTTTTATTATAATCTTTGTATCTTATAAACAAATTTTTCCCTTTTCTAATTAATAATATCATTTCGTTATTATCTCCTTCTTTTGCCACTTTAATTCTATAAGGAAGACTCTCTACCTCTTTAACTATTTCAGGATATCTTTCCTTTATTTTTTGATACTCTTTTATTACTTTAGTAAAGAAACTTTCTTCTTCCATCTCATCTGGATTTAAACCTAATCTTTTATATAACTCTGAAGGGTTAGGCTCTTCATCAGGAGAAAAAATCTTTGCATCCTCTCCTATACTATTATGTATAAGAAATAATTTCTGTTCTGCAATCTCCTTTTGTCTTGTATGAGACTCTCCCTGTTCTGTTGGAAAAAAATTAACAATTTTTAAACTATTAAAAACTCTTTGCCCTATTCTATTTATTCTTCCTAATCTCTGAATAACTATAACCGGGTTCCATGGAATATCATAATTTACAACCATTCCAGCCCTTGCTAAATTAAAACCTTCAGATACTCTATCTGTTGTTAATAAAACATCATAATCATCTTTTTGCTCATCAGCTTTATAATCAAAATTTTCATTAATTTTTTTTATTAAATTTTTATCTAAATTTCTATTTACAGTTAAAACTTTAAAATATTTTTCTAAAATAGGCTTTAAATATTCTACAGTATCTTTATATTCTGAAAAAACAATAACTTTTCTTTTAGGTGTTTCACTTAAACTTTGTTGTATTATTTCTATTAATTTTTTTGCTTTAGGATCAAAAATATTATCATCTTCGTTCTTATTTACTAACTTTAATTCTTCCAATTCTTTTAATATTTTTTTAAATAATTCTATATCACTTTCTATATCTTTCAAAAACTGCTCTCCTAATTTCATTTTATCTATATAATAAATCATATATTTTTGCTGTTGATTATAAGAATTCTTTTTTTGTAAAAATTCCATATATTCTTTTTCTTTCTTCCTTAACTCTTCATTTGGATCTTCATATTCTTCAAAATCTTCTATGAATCTTCTATCCATTAAATAACAATTATTTTCCTTAATAAAGTTATAAATCATTTCATAAGTTGAGAGGAAATTTCTTATACTTTGTTCAAATGCACCAAAAGAACTTTCAAATCTTTTTATTAAAAGTCTTCTCATAAAATCTCTTAAATTAGTCTGACTATAAAATTCAAAATTTTCTTTATTATCTTCATCATCAATAAGATTTTGCTCTTCAATTTCTTCTTCTTTTTTTATGTCTATACCTTTATAATATACATATGGTATATAAATCACTCCTTTAAATTCGCCTTCTTCTTTGTTAAAATATTTTGATATTACTTTATCATAAAATTCTAATTGATTATAATTTAATTCAAACAAAATATTTATAGGGTCTTCTACTTCTGGAAGATCTTTTATTTCTTTTCTATAAATTGGATTATTTTTCAAATCAAGTCTATTTCTTCTTATCATTACTGGTTGAATGAATCTCTTAATCTCTTCTGCTAAATATTTAATCTCTTTTTCTACTTTTGATAAGATTTCCTTTTGAGTTAAATTACCCATATCTTCTCTAAAAATATTTTTATATAAAACTTTTACTCTTTTTCTCTTTTTGTTATCTTTTGACTTTAAATATTTTTTTATATATAAAAGTTGGCTGAATTTTCTTTCGTAATATTTAAATTTATAAACAGAATTTTCTTCTAAAACAATTGTAGATTTTTTAGGTATTTGAAATAATTTTAGTAAAGAAAATATATCAGATGGTCTATTATTAAAAGGAGTTGCTGTAAGTAAAATTGTTATTTTTCCTCTTGTTATTTTACTCAATAAATCATAACTTTTTGTTTTTTCGTTTCTAAATCTATGAGCTTCATCTACAATAACAACCTCTATGTCCTTATTTTTTTCTTTATTTATTTCTTTTAAAACTTCATCTAATTTTCCTGATGAATAAACTTTCCAATCTAATTTGTTTAAAGAAAAATCCTCCATATATTCTTTCCAATTTTCCATTAATCCAGGGGGGCATATAATTATACCTTTTTTTTGGAGAGCAAAAGCTATAGAAGAAGCTATTATTGATTTACCTAATCCTACTACATCTGCTACAATAACTCCGTTGTTTTCTTCAATAATAGAAAGCCCTTGTTTTATTGCATCTAATTGATATGAAAATACCTTATATCCTTTCTCCTCTAATTGTTTTTCAACCAAAATAAGTTTTTTATCTGTTCTATAAGTATCCAGATATGTTTTTAAAGAATAAACGTATGCTTTAAAGGGAGTTATTTCTTTTAAAGGTGTTTCTTCTTTTATTATTTTAATAATTTTATCTTTTGTTATATTATCTTCTGT
>JAMORN010000344.1 GCA_027063545.1 bacterium
CTTCCTTTAAAGAAATTCATATGAGGACTACCTATAAATCCAGCAACAAATTTATTTTTTGGATAATGGTATAAATTAAGTGGTGTATCTATTTGCTGAATTACCCCATCCTTCATTACAACAATTCTATCAGCCATTGTCATAGCTTCCATTTGGTCGTGAGTAACATATATCATTGTTGCTTCCAGTTTTGTATGAAGTTTTGATATCTCTGTTCTCATTTGAACCCTTAATTTTGCATCCAAATTAGATAAAGGCTCATCAAATAAAAATACTTTAGGATTTCTTACTAAGGCTCTACCAACCGCAACCCTTTGTCTTTGTCCTCCAGATAATTGTTTTGGTTTTCTATCTAAAAGATGAGCAATTCCTAGAAGTTCAGCTGCCCATTTTACTCTCTTATCTATTTCATCTTTAGGAATTTTTCTTAATTTTAATCCAAAAGCCATATTATCATATACACTCATATGAGGATATAAAGCATAATTTTGGAATACCATAGCAATATCTCTATCTTTAGGAGGAACTTCATTAATTACTCTACCATCTATGCTAATAGTTCCCTTTGTTATCTCTTCCAATCCTGCAACCATTCTTAACGTTGTTGTTTTACCACATCCTGAAGGTCCTACTAATACAACAAATTCCTTATCTTTTATTGTAAAGTTAATGTCTTTAACAGCTTCAAATCCGTTATCATAAATTTTCCATACATGATCGAACACAACTTCAGCCATTATCGCCTCCTAATTATTTTTTATTTTTCAACTTTCATATCTAAATTTAGATAAATTTTTTATAAAATTCAATTAAATTTTTTCTTATTTTTCTAAATTTTAATTTCTATATATTTTTTCTATATATCCGATTGAAGTTAACATTGATATGATTTTATCCAAATGATCCAAATTTTTTACCCTTAAAATCATATAGCCTTTACCTATACCCTGATTATCAACTTTATATACAATGTTTTCTATATTAGAATCCAATTTAGCAACATTATCAGAAATCATTTTTAAAAGACCTGGTACATCCTTGGCTACAAAATTTATTCTTGTTTTAAAATTACCACTATCTATATTCCACTGAGTATTTATCTTATTTCTTGATCTTCTATAATTTTTACAATCAATTTTATGAATAACAAGCTCTCCAGTTAACGACCTTATGGCTCCTATTTTATCCCCTGGAATAGGAAAACAACACTTTGCTATCTTTACAGGCACATTTGTTATATTATCTAATTTAATAAAATTTTTTTCCTGTTTTAATGTTAGGTTATTTCTCTTTTTGTTGGTTTTTTGTATAATATTAACCTTACGTAAAACAACCCAAGGTGAAAGCTTCCCCATACCTATTTCTATTAAAATATCTTCCTGAGAATCTATATTTCCCCCTAGTTTATCCTTTGCATTCTTTAATATCTCCTCTATAGATATGTGATTGACCTCTCCTTCTTTTTCCAACTCCTTTAAAACTGATAAAAGCTTTTTATATCCCTCTTTTATATATAAATCTTTATTTTTTTCTTTTAAATACTGCTTAATTTTACTTTTAGCTTTATAAGTAGAAACTTTATCCAACCATTCTAAAGAAACCTCTTCTTTTGATGACTTTACAATCTCAATGGTATCCGAATTTTTAAGTTTATAATCTATAGGGACAAATTTTCCATTAACAAATGCTCCTTTTGTATGAAGCCCTAAATCTGTATGTATATAAAAAGCAAAATCAAGAACTGTAGCTCCTGAGGGTAAGAAAATGATATCTCCCTTTGGGGTATATACATATATTTCATCCTTAAAAAGTTCCTGTCTCAATTTCTTGTAAAAATAATTATAAGAAGATATATACTCTGTATTTAAAAATTCTCTCAAATTTTGAAAAGTTCTATCTACAGAATCATATTCTTTTCTATTTTCTTTATATAAAAAATGAGCTGCAATACCATATTCTGCAATTCTATCCATCTCTTCTGTTCTTATTTGAATCTCAACTATTTTACCATTAATTATTAATGTAGTATGTAAACTTTGATAATTATTAGATTTGGGAAGAGATATATAATCTTTAAATCTCCCGGCGATTGGTGTATAATTTTTGTGTAAAATACCTAAAATAGAATAACACTCTTCAACCTTTTTGGTTATTATTCTTATACCTATAATATCATATATCTCATCTATTTTCTGTTTCTGTTTTAATTTTCTATAAATAGAGTATAAATGTTTAATCCTATATTTTATTCTAAGTTCTTTAAAACCATCTTTTTCTAATAAATTTCTTATTTCTTCTATTATTTGATGTATCTTATTTATATCTAATTTTTCAACAAATTGCTTTATATAATTATATTCATTTGGATATAATATTTTAAAACTTAAATCTTCGATTTCTCTTCTTGCCACATAAAGTCCCAACCTTGCAGCTATAGGTGCATAT
>JAMORN010000345.1 GCA_027063545.1 bacterium
TTTTAAATGAGGTTAGAGGGAGTAATTTAGAATATTTAGTAACAGATTCTTTACTTAGATCTATGCAAAAAGCCTATTATGGACCTGAAAATAAAGGCCATTTTGGATTATCTTTAGAATATTATGCTCATTTCACTTCTCCAATAAGAAGATATCCAGATATAATAGTTCATAGAGTGTTAAAAAAGGCTTTGAGAGGAGAAAAAAGTGTATATTCTTACGATGATTTAATAGAGATAGGAAGACATACTTCCTTTAAAGAAAGAATTGCTCAAAATTTAGAGAGAGATTTTACAAAGCTAAAACAGCTTGAATTTATGTTAAATTACATTGGAAAGGAATTTTGGGGTATAGTTTCTGGAGTAATATCATCAGGAATATTTATCCAATTGGAAGAATTTTTAATAGAAGGATTTATACCTGTTAAAAATTTATATCATTTAGATGAATTCTACTTTTCTTCAGATGCTCTTACATTTACAAGTGATAAGTATGGACCTTTGTATTTAGGTAGAAGGGTTAAGGTCAAAGTAGTAGATATAAATTTGGTAAGGAAGAAATTAACATTTGATATATTAAAAATAGAATAACTTTTTAAGTTTATTTCAATTAAAGAAAAAGTTATATGAAAAATTTTATAGCCCAAATATTGTTGAATAGTTTGATATTATAGCTTTTTACTTTTAAAATAAAAAAGGGAAGCCTTCTTTTAGAAGACTTCCCTTTTGGCGACCCCTAGGGGATTTGAACCCCTGTTACAGGGATGAAAACCCTGTGTCC
Source organism: bacterium (assembly GCA_027063545.1). GTDB lineage: Bacteria > JAMORN01 > JAMORN01 > JAMORN01 > JAMORN01 > JAMORN01. Next base: position 781 of record JAMORN010000345.1, read on the forward strand.
TAGACCGGGCTAGACGAAGGGGTCGCGCTTTAATTTTTACCTTTTTATCATCTCAATTTACGTTTTAGAATATAATAAATATTTTTATTGAAGTCAATATTTTTTTTTATTTTTCTTGAAAAACTTGAAAAAATATTCATAATAAATTTATTTTAAATAAACTATGATGTTATTAAAAATATTTTCTTGGAAGAGAAAAAGATTAAAAATAAATCTTTTTGGTGGAATTTTTTTTATACTAACCTTTATTATTGTATCGTTGATTATTAATATTCAAATTACGTCCTCTTCAAGTTCAAATTTAAAAAGTTATATATCCAATAATGATATTATTTTTAATGAGAGTGAATTTTATTTTAATAATAAAAAGGAGATTATAAATAATATATTAAAAAAGTTAACATATGCGCCTTTAGATAGTATTAAAACTCATGGGAAGTTGGATTATAAAGGCCATACTATAACATATAAAACTACTATAGATTCTATTTTACAATATTTATCTAATTATTATTTAAAAATCTATCATCCTAAATACGCTGCTTTGGTTATATTAGATTCTTATACAGGAAGAATAAAGGCCCTAATTTCATATTTTAATCCTGATTCTGGAGAGAATTCTTATAAGGATTATAATTTTTATATGTCCAATAAATTCCCTGCAGCCAGTATTTTTAAATATATTACTTTATATACTTATCTTACCCGACATAACGGAGACATAAATGATAGCTGTTTTTTTGTTGGAAGAACAAATACATTATATAGATATCAATTAAAGGATACTATATATAGGTATTCTAGAGGTGTTAGTTTAAAAAGAGCTTATGGCTTATCTATTAACCCTGTTTTTGGTAAAATAGGATATAAATTGAATAATTTAATAATAGATGTGGCAGAGAGTACATTTTTTTTCAAAGATACTATAAATTTTATAATACCTATAGCAGGAGGAGATTTAATACCTATTAAAAAAGAATATAATTATGCTGAACTAGGTTCTGGTTTTACATATAAAACAACTTTAAATCCTATTCAGGCAGCTCTAATTTATACAGCTGTAGTTAATAAAGGATATATTCCAAAGCCATATTTATTTGAAGAATTAAAGGTAGATAATAAAAAAGTTTATAGTGGTGAACAAGAAATTATAAAATCAGGATTAAGTAAAAGAGCATTATCTGAAATAGAAGAGGCTAGTAGATATGTTATAAAAAGAGGAACAGCAAGACGAAAGGCTAGGAGATTGAAATATATATTAAAAAAATATCCTAACTGGGTAGTTGGAGGAAAAACAGGAAATATTAATGGAAAGTATATAAAGGGTAGGACAGATTGGTTTGTAGGATTTGTATATAATAAAAATAATCCATATAAGGAAAATTTTACAATAGCAATAGTACAGGTTCATGGTTATTACTGGACACAACATTCTTCTTTTATAGCTTCCGAAATTATTAGAAGATATATAAAGTATAAGGAAAAAGAGAAAAGTAATGTTGCCAGAGGAAGAGAAGGAATTTCAAATAATAAAGAAATTGTTAGATAATAAACAATTAATAGAAGCAGAATATATAGATGTTCCAAATGGTGATGATGCTGTAGTTTTAAGTACAGATAACATTTCAAAAATAGTAATATCTCAAGATTC
>JAMORN010000346.1 GCA_027063545.1 bacterium
GCCATAGTATTTTGCTGTTCTTCAGAAATACTAGCCAAATCTGCAAAATGGTGGGTATATACATGATCTTCTGAAGTTGTCTCTTCTATAATCTCCTTATTTAAAACTCCCGTTTCCCTTAAAATTTCTTCCCTTTTAGCCAACAATTTCTTTTTTAAATATTCTAAAGTTTCCTTATCCATTATTTCCTCCTTTACTTATATTGAAATGTTGTTTTTCTAAAAGAATAAGATAACTTAATTTTCAATTTTTTCAACCCCTATTTTTACCTTTATACCATCAATATCCCATTCCAACATATTATCTATTTGTCTATCTGTAACTATATCAATAGATAAAGTTTCCTTTTTAATATAATCTTCAAATTTAGAAATAGCTTTCTTAATATTATCACTTTCTGTTTCAATATAAACTACTATCTTATCTAATACATCCAAATCACTTTTCTTTCTTGTATTCTGTATTCTATTTACTATATCCCTAGAAAGACCTTCTAATCTCAGATCCTCATCTATATGTATATCTAATCCTATAGATATACCTCTATCTTCCTCTAATACCAACTCTTCCTTGGCTACCCATTTAAACTCAACCATATCTTTTGTTATTTCTATCTCCCGACCATCTACATTAATAGTTATTATACCTCTTTCATTTAATTCATATGCTTTTTCCGTTCCTAATTCTTTTAATGTATTTCCTACTTTTTGAGTTAATTTTCCGAATTTAGGACCTATAACTTTAAAATTAGGTATCACCTTAGGTTCAAGTAAATTTGAACTAGAATCTAATATTTCTAACTCTTTTATATTCAATTCATCTAGAATTATATTCTTAAACTCTTCTATTATATTTTTTACTTTATTACTAGAAACAGATACATATAACTTTCTTAATGGCTGTCTTATCTTTATCTTTGTTTTTGCTCTTGCTGCCCTTGCTAAATTTACAACTGTTAATACATAATCCATTTTCTCTTCTAACTCTTTATCTACTAATTTGTTATCAACTTTTGGAAAATCACAAAGATGAACACTCTCTTTACCATAAATCTTTTCACCTTCTAAAGCCCTATATATCCAATCAGAAATAAAAGGTATAAATGGCGCTGAAATTAAACTTAAATTTAATAATACTTCATATAAGGTATAATACGCAGCCCATTTATCTTCATTTTTCTCTGTTTTCCAAAATCTTCTTCTATTTCTTCTTACATACCAGTTTGAGAGATAATCTTCTATAAAGATTGTTATTGCTTTTACAGCCTTATGAATATCATAATTCTCCATATAATTATCTACTTCTTCTGCTAAAGAATAAACTGCTGATAAAATCCATCTATCAAAAAGATTATATTCTATCTCCTTCTTTTTATTCTCATCATACTCAAAACCATCTATATTAGCATACATACTAAAGAAAGAGTAAGTATTAAGAAGAGTTGTTATAACCTTTAATACATCCTTAACTCCATCCCTATCAAATCTTGTAGGAATCCATGGTGGTGATACACTCATAAGATACAATCTTAAAGCATCTGCTCCATCTTTATTTATAATATCCCATGGATTAACAGTATTTCCCCTTGATTTACTCATTTTTTGACCATATTTATCTAAAATAAGTTCTGTCACTAAAACATTCTTATACGGCGCTTCTCCGAATATTAAAGTAGAAATTGCCATTAATGAATAAAACCACCCTCTTGTCTGATCAATTCCTTCTGAGATAAAATCAGCTGGAAACTGGCTCTTAAACTTTTCTTGGTTTTCAAATGGATAATGAAATTGAGAAAATGGCATTGCACCAGAATCAAACCACACATCAATAACATCTGGCACTCTTTTCATTACACCACCGCATTTAGGACACTTATATGTTACCTCATCAACATAAGGTCTATGAAGGTCATCTTTAGATGGAAGTGTTAGTGCATCCTTTAACAGCTCCTCTTTTGATCCAACAACCTTTATCTCTCCACATTTTTCACATCTCCATATTGGAAGAGGTGTACCCCAATATCTGCTTCTTGATATACCCCAATCAATTATATTTTCAAGCCATTTACCAAATCTTCCTGCTCCTACTTCCTTAGGATACCAATTTACCTTTTTATTATTTTCTATCATTTTATCTTTAACTGCTGTAGTCTTAATATACCAAGATTTTCTTGCATAATATAAAAGAGGTGTTGAACAACGCCAACAATGAGGATAGTTGTGAGCATATTTTTCCTTTTTATATAAAAGATTTCTTTCTGCTAGTTTTTTCATTATATCAACATCACAATCCTTAACAAATCTTCCTTTAAAATCAACAACCTCTTCTGTATATTCTCCTTTATCATTTACTGGTTGAAGTATTGGTAAACCATATTTTTTACCTACATTATAGTCATCCTCACCAAAAGCAGGAGCAATATGAACAAT
>JAMORN010000347.1 GCA_027063545.1 bacterium
TGGAAGTTTTAAAGATAATAAAATTGTAGGCCATGATAGTTATGATGAGGCTTTTAGTATATATAAAAGAGAACCTTTTAGCTTTCCAAGTGAAAATATAAAAATTCTTACCAATAAAAAGAGTATTTATGAAGAAGATAATATCATTTTTTATTCTAGTTGGTTTAAGATACCATATTTCAATTTAAAAGATTCAAAAATAAATATTTTAATCTCTCATATAGGAATTTCCCAAGATGGAGATATTTCAAAAGAAGAATTTATAGAAAGAACAAAGAATTTTGATTATATAGCATTGGGGCATTATCATAGTTTTAATAAAATTTCTGATAGAGCTTATTATAGTGGTAGTTTAGTTCAATTTAAAGGATCTTCCTCTCAAAAAAAAAAGATTCCAAGTGGATTTATTATTGTTGAAATAGATGATAATAAAAATCTTAATGTTATTTATGAAGAGTTTAATGATATTCCTCAGATTTACAATTATCCAATTGTGTATAATAACCAAATGATCGAGGAAATAGAGCAAAAATTAGAAAATGGTAATATTGTATTTATAGAAAATTATTTAGAAAAGTTAAAGGATGATATAAGTAAATTGAAGCATAGATTTGATAACAATTTAAGAGGAAAACTTCAATCATTAAACATTAATAATGATATTATAAACATTTTAGAAGAGATTCTAGACCAATATGAGAATACTATAACCGAATTTAATAGAGAATATATAGACTTAGAAGATTTTCATATAACTAAAGAGGATATATTGGATTTTCTTATATATGATTTTGCTTATTTAACCTCTCAGGAAGAACTAAAAGAATCGGTTTTAAAGAATAAAATTATTGACTATTTGATAAAAAAATTTGAAGAAATAGGATATAGTAATGAAGGAAAGGATTAATAGTTTTATAATAAAATCAATTGAGGCAACAAATTTTAAGGTATTAGTAGATGATAAATTAGAATTTGATAAGGATTACAATTATATAGTAAGGGCAAATGAAACAGGAAAATCTACTTTAATTTTACTTATAAAAGTATTGTTTTATTATTTAGGGGGTAAATTAGTAGAAAAGAATTTTGAAGGAAATTATAAAGGTTATGAAGAGCGGTTCTACAAAAATCAATACATATTAGAACTTTATTTACCTTTATTAAAACATAAAGATTCTCTTTATGAGCCAAGTGTTTTTTATGATTATTCTATTAATGATAATGATTTTAGATTAGAGTTTTTGTTTTCTTCAGATAGAATTGATAAGAATTTATATGCAAAAATTGGAGATAAACTTCAGAAAATAAGTTTAGATTATATAAAAGAGAATTATGATTTATCCTATTTTTCAGAAATAGATTTTTCTAAATTTTTTATTATAGATGAAAGGGAAAGTAAAAGCTTTAATACAATTGTTTTGGATAATATTATTAATATTCTGTTTAATTTTGAGAAAATAAATACATTAAATAAAGTATTTAAATCAACCTTTATTAAATCAAATGGCTTGAGTGCAAGTGTTTTTCCTCAGGATTTAAAAGTTTCTACAATTAAAGATAATATCATAGAACTTGAAAATAAACTATCAGAATACTATAAAGATTTTCAAAGGATGAAATATTTAGAAGAAATTTTAAACAAACGAGAAACAGAGAGTAAAGTTTATGACGAGAGAATAAATTCCTTAAAAGAGGTTTTAGAAAAAATTTGGAAGGTTTTTTATATACTAAAAGATGAGAGAATAAGAAATATTAAAGTAGAAGATGAAGCAGAGATAAAGAATCAAATATTAGAGTATGAAAAGTTAATTAAAAAGTTGGATGAAGATATACAAAAAATAGATAAAGACTACAAAACAGAGATAGATATAGAAGAAAATTATAAAAAAGAAATAGAACAATGCCTTAATAGAATTATAAATATAGATGAAGAGTTAAAAAATTTAAGTATTTTGAATTTATATAAAAAACTTATTCTTCATAGTAAAAAGTTTGATAATATAGAAAAAGAGATAATACAATTAGAATCGGAAAAAAGAAGGTTAGAAAAGGAGAGATTACAATTAATAGAAAAGCGAGCAGAATATAAGAGAATACTAGATGAAATTAAAGAAAAGAGAGAAAATATAAGAAAAGCTTATAATAAAGTAAAGGAATTGATAGAGTTGGAATTTACAGAGGAAGAATTTTATGATAGACATTTAAAAAATACAGTATATTTGGAAAAATTGAAAAAAATATTTTCTAAAGTATTTGTTGATACAGAGAATTTTCAATTTATAATTAAGCTAAATTCTAACAAATTAGATAAAGAGATTAAATATTCGTATGATGAAATAGATGGGACTTTAGAGGTTGGGAAAAAAGAAAAAATAGATTCAAATTATTTTAGAATTTTTGTTAAGGATAAGTTTGATATAGA
>JAMORN010000348.1 GCA_027063545.1 bacterium
TAGAAAAGCAATTTATGAAGCTGTAATATCTGCAACCGAGAGGGTTAGAAGTTTAAGAAATAAATAATAAAAAGGGAGATATATTTGATTGTAATAATAGACTACGGAATGGGTAATTTAAAATCAGTATATAATGCGTTTAAAAAATATACTGAAAATGTTTTGATTTCTTCAGAAAAAAAAGAAATAGAGAATGCGGAAAAGTTAGTTTTACCTGGTGTAGGAGCTTTTGGTGATGCTATAAATAATTTGAAAAATTATAGGCTTTTTGAGATAATAAGAGAAAAAGTTATCCAAGATAAAGCTAAATTTTTAGGTATTTGTTTAGGATTACAATTGATTTTTGAGGAGAGTGAAGAATCTCCAGGAGTAAAAGGATTTAGTTTTATAGAAGGTAAGGTAAAAAAGTTTTCTTTAGATTTTCTAAAAGTTCCACAAATTGGGTGGAATAGTATTAGAAAAGTGAAAGAACATAAAGTATTAGACGGAATTAAAAGTGGTGAATATTTTTATTTTGTTCATTCTTATTATGTTGATCCTTTAGATAATAATATAATTTTGACAAAAACAAATTATGGAATAGATTACGTATCATCAATTGCTATGGATAATATAGTAGCTTTTCAGTTTCATCCAGAAAAAAGTCATAACTCTGGATTAAAGATTATTGAAAATTTTATCAAGTGGTAAAAGAGGAGATTATGAAAACACATAAGATTTTCTCTATTATTTTAGGAGTATTAATATCAATAACTGCAATATACGCTTTTTTTTGGGGAGTTGATATTAAAATTTTTTCATTTAATATAAAATTTGAGAAGGTAGATTTTTCTTCTATATACACCACATTGAAATCTATAAATATTTACTATTTTATTTTAGCATTTATTTTTTCTCAGATTACTTTTATTTTTAGAGCAATTAGATTATGGTTAATATTAAAGAGTATAAAGGAAAATGTTTCACTTTGGGATTCTATTATTTTTACGATTTTAGGATTTGGAGGTAATAATATTTTACCATTACGGGGTGGTGAAGCTCTTAAAGCCTTTTCTATATATAAAAAAACAGGTATTTCATTTGTATCAGCTACAAATTCTGTAATAATAGAGAGAATTTATGATACCATAAATTTAGGAATTTTTATTTTATTTATACTATTTTTTATGAATATTTCTGAGAATAAATTTTTAGCTAAATATTTCATAGATCTAAAAGAATTTGCGATATATGCTTCTTTGTTTTTTATATTCTTATTTATTTTTTTATTATCTATTGATAAAATAGAATTCTTCAAAAGAAAGAAATCCAATAAAATAATTATAGAAGTTTTAAGGTTTAAACACATGATATTACCTAATTTTAATCTATTTGTTTTTATGATATTGATAACAATTTTATTATGGTTTAGTCTTGATTTGGGGATATATTTTTTATTTAAAGCTTTCCATATGAATTTATCTATAATAGCAGGGGTATTATTAGAAACACTTTTATCTGTTAGTGTAGCTTTGCCATCAACACCAGGATTTTTAGGTGTTTTTCAGGTAGCTGTAGAATTAATTTTAAAGACATTTTCTATTTCCATATCTACATCCACTATCAAAAGTTTTGCTATTTTATTATGGATTGTTCAAATAATTCCAATTACTTTTTTATTTATAATTACAATTTCATTATTACCCGAATATCTATCAAAAGATTTTAATAATGAGATATGAGTAACTAATTAGGAATATAAAAGGTTCGGTTAACAAATGGTTTTTAAATGAGTTTTATTGGCACTGAAGTGAAGAAGATGATGGTATAATGGTTTGATAATATTGAGATATGGGAAGGATTGCCAGAAGAATAAAAAAATACTCTTGATATATAAAATCTTTTTTTATATTTTAAATTCACTATGGCACATATAGCACTGGCAAGAAAATATAGACCAAAAAAATTTGATGATATTGTGGGTCAGCCTCATATATCTAATTTCTTAAGAAAAGCTATTGTTAATGGAAAGATTTCTCAGGCTTATCTCTTTACAGGAACAAGAGGGGTTGGAAAAACTACCACAGCTAGACTTTTAGCAATGAGTGTTAATTGCGAAAATCCCCAAAATGGGAATCCATGTTTAAAGTGTGCTTCATGTCAGGATATTCTCCATGGAACAAGTATGGATGTTATAGAAATTGATGGAGCTTCTAATACAAGTGTTGATGATGTAAGAAAATTGAGAGAAGAAATAGGATATGCTCCAGTATATGGCAAATATAAAGTTTACATAATAGACGAAGTTCATATGTTATCACGGGGAGCTTTTAATGCTTTATTAAAAATATTAGAAGAACCCCCAGAACATGTTATATTTGTTTTTGCAACAACAGAACCTCATAAGATTCCAGAGACTATACTCTC
>JAMORN010000349.1 GCA_027063545.1 bacterium
CCTACAAAGAATAAAGGTACATTAAAGATGGTTGAACAGCCGCCTATAAGAGAGCAAGAAGTTAAGAATTGGGATTTCTTTATAGAATTACCAGATCCATCACCAGAATTATTTAATCCAGCAACTCCAACAGGATCTCAGTTTATTAGACCATTGTTTGAATTCTCTGGAGCATGTGCTGGATGTGGTGAAACTCCATATGTTAAGTTATTGACACAACTTTTTGGAGATAGAGCAATAATAGCAAATGCTACAGGATGTTCATCTATATACGGTGGTAATTTACCAACTACACCATATACAGTAAGAAATGATGGTAGAGGTCCAACATGGAATAACTCATTATTTGAGGATACAGCAGAATTAGCTTTAGGAATGAGATTAGCAGTAGATAAGTTAAATGAGTATGCTATAGAGTTATCTCAAAAATTATTAACAATGGAAGTTTCAAATGAGTTAAAAGAGGTTATAAACAATATATTAAAGAATCCACAAAAGACACAACAAGAGATAGAACAACAAAGAAATTATGTTATAGACCTAAAGAAGATGTTAAGTTCTCTTGATAGTTTTGAATCAAAAGAGTTATTATCAGTTGCAGACTTTTTAATTAAAAAGAGTGTATGGGGTATTGGTGGAGATGGTTGGGCTTATGATATAGGTTATGGTGGTCTTGATCATGTTATTGCTTCAGGTAAAAATGTTAATTTATTAGTATTAGATACAGAAGTTTATTCAAATACAGGTGGACAGGCTTCTAAGGCTACACCAAAGGGTGGTGTTGCAAGATTTGCCGCAGCAGGAAAACCTGTATCTAAGAAAGACTTAGGTTTAATGGCAACAACTTATGGATATGTATATGTAGCAAGAATAGCTATAGGAGCAAATCCTGCACAAGCAGTAAAAGCATTTTTAGAGGCAGAAGCTTATGATGGACCATCATTAATTATAGCATATTCTCATTGTATTGCTCATGGTTATGATTTAAGATATGGACCAGAGCAACAAAAGAAAGCTGTTAACACAGGGCATTGGATCTTATTTAGATATAATCCAGAATTATTAAAACAAGGTAAAAATCCATTTTTATTAGATTCTAAAGAACCAACTTTACCAATGGAAGAATACTATAAGAATGAAAACAGATTCAAAGTATTAATGAGAACTAATCCAGAAAGAGCTAAAAAGTTAGTAGAAGAAGCAGAAAGGGAAGCTAAGTGGAGATATAGACTTTATAAGCTACTTGCTGAAGGTGATTTTTCTGATATATATGGAAATAACTAAATAAAAAATATATATTTAAGAAGTAAAAATTGAGAGAAAAAGGCACGAGGGAGGGCTAATGTAGGCTCTCCTGAATGCCTTTTTTTATTTTTAAATGGAAAAAAACTTAATGGAGGGAAGTCTATGGCAGATTATATATTGATGACAAAAGAGGGATATAACCAGTTATTGAATGAATTAAAAAAGTTAAAAGAGATAGAAAGACCAGCAACAGTCCAAGCTTTAGAAGAAGCTAGGCAGATGGGGGATTTAAGGGAGAATGCAGAATATCATGCTGCAAAAGAAAAGTTAGCATTAATAGATTCTAGAATAGCAGAGATTGAATATAGGTTATCTAAAGCAAAAATTGTTGAGAAAAGCTCTGAAGATGGAAAAGTTGGATTTGGTTCCAAAGTTAAAGTTTTCAATTATAAGCTTAATAAGGAACAGGTGTATACAATTGTTTCTTCTGATGAAATGGATTTAAAGAGTTTAAAAATATCAATAGAGTCTCCTATTGGTAAAGCATTAATAGGACATGAAGAAGGAGATGAGGTTATTGTTCAAATACCTAGTGGAGAAATGAAATTAAAAATATTGAAAATAGAATAAGATGTGGTTGATAGAAGACTTTATTTATATAGATGATGTAGAAAGTGAAGGATTTATTTATCCAATTTTAAGGCGTAAAAGACCTAATGCATTGGATTTTTCTCATTATAGTGGAAATAAGGAGATATTGCTAGATACTAAAAAATGCGTATTTTGTAATTATAAAAGAATAGTAACACCTATAAAGTATTCATATAGTATAGAACAAAATAGGTTTTATATTTATCCTATTAATGAAGAATATTTTGAAGCAGAAGACCATAGTGATTTTTTTATAGTTAATAATTTATATGAAATATTAGAATATAAACAACTTAAAGAGAAAGGTATTTCTTACAAGTTAGAATATAAGAAACAAATAGAAAATTGGAAAAATTTTTTATTAAGGTATAGAAGTGATTTTTTTGATAATATAAAGGAAAAGGTAAATAATATTGATTACATTTTTTATGGTTTTAATAATGTACTAATATATAAAAAACACTTATATAAAGATAAATATGGTGAATTATTTCCTT
>JAMORN010000350.1 GCA_027063545.1 bacterium
GCATTAGAATATGCTCATACTTTTACAATTCATAGAGATATTAAACCAGCCAATATTATGTTGCAAAATGGTAAAGCCTATTTGATGGATTTTGGAATATCAAAGGCATTAGAAACAAGTGAAATAGTAAACGAAACTGTTATTGGGGCTATGGGTACAAGAAGCTATATGGCTCCAGAACAAGCATTTAATGCAAGTGATGTAGATAAAAGATGCGATATCTATTCTATGGGTATATTGTTTTATGAATTGCTTACAGAACAAAAACCTGAAAATACTGCTATTAAAGATGCTTTAGCACCAAGTATATTAAACAATAAAATTACAAAAGAGTTAGATAAAATCATTTTAAAAATGATAAATGCAAAACCAGAACATAGATTTAATGATATGCAAGAAATTATAGTTGAGGTAGATAAGGTATTTTATACATCTAATGATAAAGTTTTTAGTCAAACTATTGAAATAGAAACTAATACAACAACTATTGATAATTTAGAAAATATGATACAAATACCTGAGGGATTCTTTTTTAGAGGTAGTGGAATAGAATCAAAAGTGATTTGTGAAAAACCTAGAAAAAAAGTTTATATTGATGAGTTTTATATTTGTAAATATCCAGTTACAAATAAAGAATATTCTATATTTATAGAAAATACAGCTTATCCTAAGCCTATAGATTTTAATGATAAATTAACTAATTTTCCAAATCATCCAGTAGTTAATGTTTCTCAATTAGATGCATTGGCTTATTGTAAGTTTATCGGTGCAACTTTACCTACAGAGGCTCAATGGGAAAAAGTAGCTAAAGGTGGGAAAAATTTAGTTTACACTTGGGGCAAAGAGTTTAAAGATAATTATGCAAATATTGATAATATTAATAATGTAATTGTAGATGTGCAATGTTATGAAAAAGCTATTAATGAATATGGTATTTATCAGTTAGCAGGGAATATTTGGGAATGGTGTTTAGATGATTACATAGAAGATTTTTATAAAAATAGTTCTTTAAAAAATCCAATAGCATTAAATAATAGCGATGATAAAGTTGTTCGTGGTGGTTCTTTTGATTTTATAAAAGATGCTTCTCGTACTAGTTTTAGGTATAAAAAAAATATGAATTTAAAAGATTTTAATATTGGGTTTAGAATAGTATATAATGGATAATATGATAAAAATACTACTTGGTATAATTATTTTAACAGTAATGTTAGATGCTAAAAATAAATGTATAAAAGTAAAAAATGGAATAACTATTGAATGTTATGGATATAAAAAGAATGACAATAATATAGAGATAAAAGATGGTAAATTTACAATATTTTATAAAAATGGTAATATTCAAAAATCTGGATTTTATAAAGAAAATAAATTAGATGGAATCTTTAAATGGTATAGTAAAAGTGGTAATTTAATAACAAAATGTTTATATAAGGATAATTTGCCTTATAATGGAACCTGCTTAAAAACTGGATTTTCCTCATATAAAGATGATATTCTTTTTCAAGGTTATTCTATTGTTAAATATAAGAATTTTAAATTAAATGGAAAAATAAAGAGGTTTGATAGAGATAATAAACTAAATGCAGTTTTTATTTATAAAAATAATATTTTGAAAAATAAAAAAACTTGGATAAATAAAAATAATTATAAAATAAATATTTTAGACAATAATATTAAAGAAGGTTTATGGGAATATAGAGATAATGATGGATTACTTGAAAGTGTTAAGCATTATAAAAATGGTGTTTTAAATGGTGAAGTTATTGAATATGGTATATTTCAAAGAGTTATAAAAAGAGAAAATTATAAAAATGGTAAAAAAGTACAAAAAGTACAAAAAGTAAGAAAAAAAGAAATTGTACAGAAAAAGAAATTTTCTGATTTTAAATACACTATTCAAATAGGTGTTTATAAAAGTTCAAACCAAGAGGTGTATAAATATATAAATAAGCTTGAAAAAGTTAATATTTATTCATATATTAGATACAAAGATGAAACAATAGAATTATATTCTGGTAGATTTATCTCATTTAAAGATGCAAAAAAAAGATTAATTCAAATAAAAAAGGTGGTAAAAGATGCTTATGTCAAAGGGATATAGTGATGTTGGATTGGTAAGAAAAATAAATGAAGATTCGTTTATTATAAATAATAATATATCACTTCTTGTAGTGTCAGATGGTATGGGTGGTTATGAAAAAGGTGATATAGCTAGTCAGATTATAGTTAAAAATTTAGATGATATCATGATTGATTATAATCAAGAAACTGAAAAAACAAACTATATCGATGAAAATACCAATGATATAGAACATCAAATATCTACATATCTAAATAGAGCAATTATAAACTCTAAAGATAGTATAAA
>JAMORN010000351.1 GCA_027063545.1 bacterium
CCTATTAAATTAGGTACTTTTACATCTTCTTTATACGCACCTACAAATATAGGAAGAAATATCTTATCTGTTAATATGTAGCCTAATACAATAAAGAAAAAAAAAGTGATAATAAAAGCTATAAAAAATTTTATTACCTTCACCATACCTAATGCCCTTTTTTTTTATTTACTTTGTAATATATAAAATATAGTATTTTTATATTGCTATACAAAAGAATTTATTTTTTATCATAAATAGGTTTGATTTTAATATAGTTTAGAGAAAAAAATCACTTTTAAATCTATTGAAATTATATCATTAAATAATTATATTAAAAATCACTTAAATAGTGATAAAAAAATAATAAACCATACATTCAGGAGGTTAATTAAAATGGCGGAAAAACCAAATTTATTCCATGTAACTGACTCTGAATTTAAGGATAAAGTTTTAGGATCAGATAAACTTGTTGTTGTAGATTTTTGGGCTGAATGGTGTGTACCATGTAAAATGATTGCCCCAATAATTGAACAACTTGCTGATGAATATCCAGATGTTTTATTCGCAAAAATGGATGTAGATGCTAACCCTGAAACAGCAACTGAGTATGGAATAATGAGTATACCTACAGTTGGATTCTTTAAAAATGGACAGCTTGTTGATCAGATAGTAGGAGCTGTACCAAAGAAATTTTTTGTAGATATGATAGAAAAACATAAATAGGAGGTGATATAAATGACCCCTTTAGAATTTGGATTTAGTTTAGGAGGAAGTTCTTCTTCTGAAAGTAAAGAAGCTAAAAAATTTGATGTTGGAATAATAGGGACAGGGCCTGCGGGCTTACAGGCTGCTATATATACAACAAGAAGAAGTTTAAAAACAGTTATATTTGGTAAAGTTGAGAATAGTGATTTATACATCTCAAAACTAGAAAACTTATTTGGAGCAAAAACTTGGAATGGTGCGGAGCTTCTTTTAGAAGGAAGACAAAAAATAGAAGGTTGGGGCGGTGTGTTTACAAATACAGATATAGTAAAGGTACGTCCTATAGATGAGTATACTTTTGAGTTAAAAGATGAAAAACATAATATATATCATGTTCATACTGTGCTTTTTGCTACAGGAATAAAGCATGATAGATTGGGTGTTCCGGGAGAAAAGGAATACTTAGGAAAAGGTGTTTCTACTTGCGTTGAATGTGATGCTCATTTCTTTAAAGGTAAAACTGTTGCAGTGGTTGGTGCAAAAAGTGCGGCAATAGAAGGTGTTGAAATTCTTCATCCTATTACAAATAAAGTTTATTTAATCACTCAAGAAAAAGAAGTAGATTTTGAAGAGTTAAAATATATTAAAGAATACAATAATGTAGAAATTATTAATGATAAAGTTAAAGAGATTTTAGGTGATGGTAAAAGGGTTACAGGTGTTATTTTAGAGAATGGAAAAAAAATCGATTTAGATGGTGTTTTTATTGAATTGGGGGCAAAAGGTATAATAGAATTAACAACTGATATACTTTTAGAGTTAGATGAAGATATGAAGCATATTGTGGTAAATAGAAAAATGGAAACAAATGTAAAGGGTGTATATGCAGCTGGTGATATAACAGGTCTTCCATATCAGGCTGCAAAAGCCATTGGAGAAGGTGCTGTTGCTGGTATTGAAATGGGAAATTATGTAATTAAAGTAAAAAGAATTTTAAAAGCTAAAGAGGGTAAAAAATAGATTTCTTTAACCCCTCTCAGATAAAGCTGAGAGGGGCTATAACTCTTTAATCAAAGGTTCTATTAATGCTTCCTGTGGATAGTATTTTTTGAATAATTCTTTACATAGAATTCCATACTCTTTTAATTCTTTTGGTTGTTTTAATAAATTTTTTAAAGCAGAAACAATCTCTTCCTTTTTTACCATTAAAAGAGGAACATTCTCCCAAGGATAATCTTTTGAAAATTCACTTAAAACAGGAATACCATTATTTAATAGATATGACACTCGTACACTTTCAAAATAATTATAATTATATGAATGGATATTTAAAACAATTCTCGATTTCTCTATATATTTATTCCTTTCTTCTCCATAAACTCCAAATAGATATTTAAATCTTATTTTATTTGTTTCTATCTCATCTAAAATTTTTCTTCTCCTTTCATTTACTGCTCCATAAAATAAAACATCTATAGTTTTTTTTGTATTTATATTTAATTCTTCTAAAGCTTCTGAATAACCTATCTTTAAATAATTTGCTTCTATTCCATATTTCTTTAAAAAGTCAATATTATAAATAAAAACATCCCAAACTTTATAAGCTGATTTTAAAATATCTAAAATATGAACCCTTCTTTCTGGCACAGAGAATATTCC
>JAMORN010000352.1 GCA_027063545.1 bacterium
TTGAATGTCCAATATTAAGCTCTTCTATTTGAGGAATCTTGGCTATAGAGACTACATTTATATAATTTAATCCATGACCTGCATGAACTTTTATACCATTATTATACGCAAGCTCAGCCCCTCTTATTAATCTTTCCAATTCTCTTTTTACTTCATCACCTTTAGCATTTGAGTAACTTCCTGTATGAAGCTCTATAGCATCTACTCCCAAATCCCTTGAAGCTAAAATTTGATCCTCATCTGGATCTATAAATAAAGAAACTTTTATGCCTTCTTTTCTCAATATGTCAACAAATTCTTTTACCTCATCTTTTCTTGATAGAACATCTAGTCCACCTTCTGTGGTTATTTCTTCCCTTCTTTCTGGAACAATTGTAACTTGATCAGGCATAAATTTAGTAATATACTTTATCATATTAAGATCTGCTCCACATTCTAAATTAAGCATTGTCTTTATTACTTTTCTTAAAAGCTCAACATCCCTGTCATGAATATGACGCCTATCCTCTCTTAGATGTATGGTTATGCCATCAGCTCCGCCAAGTTCTGCTAAAACTGCTGCATATATAGGATCTGGTTCTATTGTTTTTCTTGCTTCTCTTAAGGTAGCTACATGGTCGATATTAACGCCTAATCTTATCATAAATATTTCCTCCTTTTATTTAATCTTTATCAATAACAAGTGATGAAAGAAAAACAAATTCCATTCCTCTTGCTTCTAATTTATCTATATAATCACTTAATATTTTATAAGTTATCTTTTTAGGCCTTACAACAATAACAACCTCTCCCTTTTTTATACCTTTATATAAAAATTTATTAAATCTTCTTTTTACATCTTTATAAGAATTTGAATTATCAAGTATTCCATCATATCTTATATACTCAATACCTTTTTTAAATGCTAAACTATCTGTATAAAAATAATCTAAACCACCTGTATAAAGAAAATATAAGTTTTTTTGTTTTATAAAATCATAAATTATCCCTAAAGACTCCTCATCTCTTAAGACTTTAAATCCTCTAAAGTTTGTAACTCCAGCAACAGAATAACCTTCAAAAAACTTATATAAAATGTCCAGTCTTCTTTTTATTTTATCTGTATTTAAACTTACTAAAATACCATAATCTGTCATATAATTTGATATTTCTACCTCTCTTTTCTTCCCTGAAATTATAGGATAATATTTTGGTTCCATTGGTATATTAATTAAAATCTCATGCCCTCTTATTTTAGCCTCTTTCAATATTTCTTTTGAATGCTTAAAATATGGTAAAATGGCTACATTTAATTTTATTGGTAAACTTAAAATTCTTAACTCATCTTCAATATTGTAAAATCCAAAATTAATAACAACAATTGCAATTTTAACATTAGAATATAGCTTTTTATCTCTAACAAATAGATATTTTATAATGTCTTTATCTTCTTTACCAATAGTAATACTTAGCTTATCACGATTTCTATCATAATAAACGTCTTTAAAATAATATACTGAAGAATCTAAAATAGATTTAAGATATACTAATAAATCAGTATATGGGATATTTTTCGGGAATTTATAAACTTTATAAAAGAAGTTTTTCTTTTTTAATAAAGAATCTCTATAAGTTATTTTTTCAAAAAAAAGTCTTTTTTGAAAAAAAGAATCTATCTTTTGAGATGATAAAAGTTTTTTGTTATTAATAACTTTTTCATTTTGACTATTCCCTTTTGATGAACAACTTGTAAATATAGTTATAAAAAATACTATACTAAAAAAATATTTATTAAATATTTTTAATATCCTCATATATCTTAATGAAATCATTTATACTAATATCCTCACCTCTAGTATGTTCATTATATCCATGCTTATTTAAAATACTAATTAATTTGTCTTTAGGATAATATGTTTTTAAATTATTTATTATAGTTTTTCTTTTATATTTAAAAACCCTATCGATAAAAATAAAAAAATCATCTATCTCTTCTTGGAAAAAATTTGTTTTTCTATTTATTTTAAAAAAACTGCTTAAAACTTTTGGACGAGGTCTAAAATTGTTAGGCGATATAGTATATAAATATTCTACATCAAAAAAAATATTTAAAATAACAGACAAAAAACTTTTATCTTTATTTCTTTTTAAAAGGAATTTATCTACAACTTCCTTTTGTAACATAAAATAACCTTCTTTTATATAAGTATAATGCTTTACAATATTCAAAATTATTAAACTACCAACACTATATGGTAAATTTCCAACCACTATTAAATTTTTAATACCAAAAGAGTAATAATCTAATTTTGTTGCATCTAAATTTTTTATAATAACT
>JAMORN010000353.1 GCA_027063545.1 bacterium
CTATCTGTTGGGGTTAATATATAGGGCGAATTAGATCCTTTAAAATATATACTATCACCCTTTAGATAATATCTTATAGTATCACTATATGTTCTTAAATCTTTATCATAAAAGGTTGAGGAATCATAGACTTCTATATACGAGTTTTTTTTATTTATAAAAATCTCTTTCCCCATTAAAAAAAAAGAATCTTTATCTATAAAAATTACTTTAGGATTTTTCCATATATATCCTATTTCTTTATTTAAGTCATATTCTATACTATCACTCTTTAATATCATAGTCGTATCCTCTATGTATCCAAATATATTACCCTTTGCTTTTATTAACCTTTTTTGTTTATAGTAAAGCATAGAATCCGCTTCAAAATAATCTACAACAACTTTTCCCATTTTATCATATTTAATTATTCTTACTGAATCCTTTAAAAAGAAAAAATCGCTCTTCTTTTCGTATTTTAAGAAGTTAGAAATTAAAACTATATTATCCTGTCTTATTCTAACATGTCCCATTAAATATGTTATTAAATTAGAATCTACAGGATTATATTCCGTTTTTAAACTATCAGTATGTTCTAGTATTATCTCTTTAGAATATAAAGTATTAAGTAAAAAAAGAAATATAAGAAAAAAAGATAAAACTATTCTATTCAAGATCAACATTAATAAATTTTCCTTTTATATTTCTTAAAATCTTCCACTTATGTAAATTTCTATCACTTACAAATCCTTCCCCTTCTATAAAATTTCCCTCTTTAGTTCTAAAAAATACCTTTGAAGAAGATACTATTTTATCCTCTACATAGGAATATATTAAATTTTCTGTCTTTAAAAAACTAGAATCTAACATATTCTTTACAAAAACATTTCCTTTTAAATATATTTTCATTGAATCCTGCTTTAATAAAGCAAACTTTGCTTTTACTATAAGATATAAAGTATCCATATTTTTATCATAAACCTCTGCGTATAAAGGATAAGCTTTTGTTATATACTTTTTGTAAAAGGATACAAGACTATCTGTTTTAACCTTTAAATGTTTATTCTCTGCAACCAGATTTAGTTTTACATCTTTTATAGCTATAATAATATATCTATCTTTCAATAATATCCCCTTTTGAGATTTTATATCCAGAAGTTTATTCCCTGTAGAATCAAAATAAAAAAGTTCTAAAGGAGTAAATACACTTTTTTTCTTATCTTGATAATCTATTAAAGTATCTGTTTTAATTTTCCACAATAAAATATTATCTATAGAATTATATAATAAAACATCTCCTTCCGCTTTAAAGACTTTACCCTTAGATTTTATTATGATGGAATCTATCTGTAAATTTAAATTTCCTTTTATCTTAGATAACCTTTTTGGTCTATCTCTAGAGCATGAGTATAATATTAAAACAATGATAAACAAAATAATTAAATACCTTTTCATAATCCTTGATATAAAAATAACTCAATAACTCTACCAACCTTCTCTAAACTTTCTGAACTTGTATTTTCTGGTATATCATAACATGTATGCCAATAAGGATAATTGAAATCAATTAAATCTATAGTCGGTATACCTTTTTCTATAAAAGGAATATGATCATCATATATTGAAAAAACAACCTTGGGACTAATAAAATTATAATTCAATGATTTAGAAATACCATAAATTTTTTCTAAAACCTCTCTTGATGAATAATAACTATTTCTTTCGTAGTAAATATCTAAATCTTTATCCCCTACCATGTCAAGAATTATACCAAATAAATACTTGTTATATAATATCTTTGAAGCATAATATTGACTACCATAACAAAATGTGGTATCACTTTCATAGGTGCCCTGGTCTTCTAAATCAAATAAAATAAAATCTATAGAATATTTTAATCTACTCTTATCTAAAATATCTATAAGATGCATAATAATACTAACCCCACTGGCTCCATCATTAGCTCCTAATACATGACATCCCATATCATAATCTTTATCAGCTTTTAATCTAGTATCATAATGAGCGCCTATAAATATTAAAGGCTTATTATTATTATGGTAAAAATGAATTATATAATTATACCCCCAAATAACAGTATCTTTTTTGTAAATAGTGTTTTTTAAATTAACTCTAAATGAATCTATCTCAAAATTTATACCTCTTTTTTTAAAAAAATGATTAAAATATAATCTTAATTTTTTATGACCTATAGAGGTTGGATATCTGTATCCTAAGTTTGTTTGTGCTATAAGATATTTAAATGCAACCTCTCCTGAAAATTTTTGAGCATATAATTTATCAAAGAATATTAAGAAAAAAAATAAAAAAAGGGG
>JAMORN010000354.1 GCA_027063545.1 bacterium
TCTTATTTAATAATGTTAAGATAGAGATAAAAGATAAAATAGAAGTTTTTATTAAAAGTAATATTTTTTCTACAAAAGGAAAAAGACTTATTATCAATTCATCAATTTCTAATAATAATATTATTTCTTTTTCTTTGATAGATAAAGCTGAAGAAGAAATATTAAAAGAAGTTCTCAATAAATATAATGATATAAAAAACAATAAGTTAAAAATAATTGTTTACGATAATCTTTTATTTGGTTAAAGTACTTGATTTATTATAAAAAAAAAATTATATTTTAGATGTCAATATTAAATAATACAATAGATATCATAACGGGGCGTAGCTCAGCTTGGCTAGAGCGCGTGCCTTGGGAGCACGAAGTCGCAGGTTCAAATCCTGCCGCCCCGATTATATAAATATAAGTAAATGCGCCCGTAGCTCAGCTGGATAGAGCAACGGACTTCTAATCCGTAGGTCAGAGGTTCGAATCCTCTCGGGCGCGTTACTTTATTTTAATATAAACCAGAAGGTATTTTATGATAGTTCTAATGGTTGATTATCCAGTTTTAAAAAATAAGCTTCAAGAGTTAGTAAATCAGGTTATATCAGGGGAAAAAATTGAAATTATTGATTCATATGTAAAATTTGAGGAATATATTGAAAATCCAAAATTACCAAAATTTTTTATAGTATCTAATTATACATTTAAGCGTTTTATTACTTTTATAACTTATGATAAAATTAAGAATATTTTTGCAAATAAGATTCCAATAATAGAGATAATAAAAGAATCAGTAGCTCCTATAGATAAAAATCATTATTATGTTGTTGATTCTATAAAAGAGGAAGATTTAAGTTTAGAAGTTTTTAAAAATATAATAAGTAATTATGTATAAAAAAACTTATCTTTTTCTATTTTTTATTTTAACATCAACCTTTTCTTTGTATTCTCAAACTATTCAAATAGAAGAAGATTCAATAATTAATAAAGGAGAGAAGACTACATATAAAGATAATATAAAAAAGAAGTGGAAAAGTATTATACTTTCGCTTTTTATTCCTGGTTATTATCATATAAAAGAAAAAAAAGATATTAAAACAGGTATTATTTACATGGTAAATGATTTAATTGCTATAGGTGGTTATGAGTATTTTAATTATAAAGGAGATCAAACTTACGATCATGCTATAAGATTTGCAGATAATCATTTTGATCCATATAAATATTGGGATTTTAGAAAAGAGGTTTTAAATAATGATACTTTAATTGTTCTCTCAGATGTATTTGAGTTTGACTATGAAGGTCATGAAATTCAGTTTGATTCTACAGGAAAAGTAATTAAAGATTTTGATTATTATGAAATGATAGGAAAATATAAAAAGTTTACACAAGGTTGGGATGATGCTACTCCAACTTATTATGAGATAATAAATACTTATAGGCAGTTATATATACCTGTTCATTATTATGACTCTACCATAAATCAAATATATGTTTTAAGATATGCTTCATTAAATCCTGATGCTGCAGAGCCTGAATATGCAATTGTTAATAAAGATTCTGTATATTATATTCCTTTAGATAAAATAACCCCTGAGGATACATGGTACTATGTTCCTTCAGAATTTCCTTTTGGAAAATCTTTTAATGCTTTATATTATATGTCATTGAGAAAAGAGGCTAATACATATTATGATTATGCAAATTATATGTTAATTTTTCTTATAGCTAATCATTTAACGAGTTTTTTTCATTCTTTATATTTAGCTGCAACTAATAATATCTTAGATAATCCAGATTTATCCTTTAAAATTTCACCAATTTATATACCAGAGATAAACTCTAAAGGACTAAAAATTGTATGGTCATTTTAAATCGTTTTATTATATTAATTTTAATTTTTTCTATATTGAATGTATCTATTTATTCACAAGAGCTTCAAATAGAAGAAGAGGATAGTATTCAAATTATTTCTAATACAAAATTAGATTATTTAGTTAATACTTTACTTTCAGGCACAAAAATTAAAAATAAAAAAAGAAAACAGATATATAAGACTACAGATATAATTTTATTATCATTGGTGGGTTATAGTATTTATCAAAGTAATAAATATTTAAATATTGCTGTAGAATATGGAGAAGTCCATTCAGGTATTCCTTTAGATAATAAAAGTATAGAGTTTTTAGATATAGTTTCTAGGTATAATAGTTTAATTTCCAAAGACAAAACTGGATATAATGATTATTTACTATTAAATTATAATTCTATCCAGTTATATCCTATAAATGAAAAATATTTTTGGAAATGGGATAGTGAAGCTTCAAG
>JAMORN010000355.1 GCA_027063545.1 bacterium
TAGTTGCTCTAGGATATATAGATAGTTTACTCAATAATATTTTGTTAGATATAAATAAAAAAACAAAATTACTATTTAAAAAAGCAGAATTATATTATAAATTAGGATATTATGATAAATCAGATTCGTTATATAAAATTATTTTAGATCAATATATAAGAAAAATCCATAATGATTCCTTATACTATTTAGCAAAATTTTATTATAATTACTCCAAATTTTATCTTGAAAAAAATTCTATATTTTCAGCTGAGTCTTTAGCATATAAAGCAGTATTTTTTTCAAAAAAATCTAATGATTCTTTAACATTAGCTTTGACATATAAAATACTTTCAGATATTTCCTATTATAAGGGTACTATGAAAAAATGTGTTATGTATTTTGATTCATCATTCTCTATTTTAAAAAATAAAAATGATTATACTAGATTAATAAATTTTCTTGATGATATAACTATATACTACCAAAGTAAAAATTTCAAACTATATAGATTTTCAAAATATTTTGACTATATATTTTCCCATAGATATAATTTAACTATTGACCAAAGTATAAAGTTTTATATTATTTATACTAAATATGTAGATGATACGCAATCTGATAAATATAAAATATTAAAGTTATACTTTAGATTAATTGATTTATCTAAAAAATATCCAAATAATTTTAAAAAATATGCTTCTGAATTTTTTGAGGTTTTTTTTCCAATATTAAATAGATATGGATATATAGAATTGGCAGATTCTTTAGTAAATCAAATAATTCTTAGATTTAATTTAGAAAGAGATTCATTATTAACTAACCAAACAGTACAGATGGCATTTTGGTTATATAATACAGGAAATTATTCTAAAGCACAAAAGCTATTCAAAAAAGCTTTGAAAGAATATTTAAATAAGTATGGTAAAAATTCACCGGTAGTTGCTGATTTAATGGAAAAAATAGGAATTATGTATTTATCTAGTGGTTTAGGGTTAGAAGCTAGAAATTTCTTTTTAAGATCATTAGAAATAAAGAAGACTTATAATAAGGGTAATATTTTCGAATATGGGGTATTATTTACTAATTTAGGAGAATCTTTTCGGTTAAATTCTGAGTATGATAGTTCATTAAAATATTATAGAAGGGCTATTAAAAATTTTAGACTTCTCCAGAAAGATACTTTAAAGGTTGACTCTTTAAATATATATATAGCAAAGGTATATCACAATCTTGGTGTATTGTTTATGGATATAAAAGATTATGATAGTAGTTTATTTTATTTAAAACTTTCATATAAAATAAAAAAGAAGTTTTTTAAAAATGAAAGGAATATAGAATTTTTCTATACTGATATAGCTTTGGGTAGGGTTTATCAGATTTTAGGAGTTTTTGATTCTTCATTTTTTTATTATAAAAAAGCAAAAAAAATTATTGATTATTATGGGCTTAATGGAACAATTTATTCTGTTTCATACTGGATAGGTATGGGAATATTGTATTATCATTATGGAGAATTAGAGAAAGCAAGACAATATTTAGAAAAAAGTGAAATTTTTTTGGAAAAATCTGAAAGTTTTCAGAGTGAAAGATTACGAGAGGTTAGAAAAATTCTTTTTAATATTGCTAAAAAGCAAAATGATATAGAGACAATAGAAAGATTAAGGAAAAAATTGTATGAATGGTAGAATTAATTTTCATACCCATAGTATTTTCTCTTTTGATAGTAATACACCTATAGAAAACATGGTAAGAGAATACTTAAAATATAGATATACAGCTATAGGGTTCTCAGAACATAATGATTTTGATCCTAGTTTAGATGAGTATATGTATTTGGATATAGAAAAATATTTTGCAACAATTGAAAATTTAAAAAAGAAGTATCCAATAGAATTATATAAAGGTGTAGAAATTGATTTTCAAGAGAGATTTAAAACTGAAATATATAATTATATAAATAGTTATAGTTTTGACTATATTATAGGCTCTGTTCATTATATAGATTCAAGAGCTATTGATTTACCAAACTTTAAGGAATTTTTTTATAACTTGAATGAAGAAGACAGAAGAAAGATTATAAAAAAATATATTAGTGAAAATATAAAAATGCTAGATACTATATTAATTGATATAATTGGGCATATTGATTTGATAAAGTTGTATGTTAATTTTAATTTAGATGACTTTATCTATGATTATGAAGCTCTTTTAAAAAAAGTGATAGAAAAGGAAGTAATATTAGAGGTAAATATTTCTGCTATAAGGAAAGGAAAAAATGAACCTTATCCAAGCTATAAATTATTAAATCTCTATAGAGAGTTAGG